>JANYJN010000283.1 GCA_025358475.1 Candidatus Solibacter sp. | reverse complement strand
CGGTTGCAGCATGAGTTTGGGCGTTGTTCAATCCAAAGACCTTTCCGCCGCCAATCCAACTACACTGAATCCAAGTAAGCTGAAATTATCTTGACGATGGTGTAGTTGAAAGTACTTGTCCTGGGTCTTTGGTGATGAGGGAATGTCGTCATTCGCGTCCGACGAACAATTCGTGGGTTTGATACGCCAGGAACAAACCGGTTTGCAGGATCGGGTCTCCCGTCTGTTCGAAGAGGCGCGGGACGACGTTTACCGGTATCTGCTCACCCTGGGTTTGTATCCTCCGCAGGCACAGGAAGCCACGCAGGAAGTTTTTCTGCGCCTGTATGCCACCGAGCGCAAAGGGGAAAAGATTCAGAATCCCCGCGCCTGGGTCTTCCGCGTGGCGCACAATCTGGGCCTCAAAATCCGTGCCCGGCAGCATTCCGAAGAGCCCTTCAACCCCGAACTGGTTACCTATTCCGTCACGCAAGCCGAGACGCCCGAAAGCCAACTCTTGGAACGCGAACGCATGACGCGCTTTCATGCCTCCGTGCAAGGTCTCAGCGAGCAACAGCGGCGCTGCCTGTTTCTGCGCCTGGAAGGTTTGCGATATCCGGAGATCGGCGAGGCGCTCGGCATCAGCCCGAGTGCCGTGGGGGAATTCCTGCGCCGCGCCATGGTGCGGCTCAAGAAGGTGCGCGATGAATAACCTCGACGTGCGCCACCGTGAAGACGGCTTGTTGTTGCGCTACCTCGATGGCGAACTGCCCGGACGCAAGGCGCGCCAGGTGCGCACCCATCTGGAAGCCTGCTGGCAGTGCCGCGCCGAGGTGGAAGCACTGGAAAGCGCGATCGGCGAGTGCGTGCGCTATCGCAAGGATGTGCTGGCCCCGAGCCTGCCGCCCCCGCCGGAACCGTGGCGCAGCCTGGATTTCGACCGCGCCCTTGCAGAAATGGCCGCCGAACCGGCCGATCAATCCTTGTTTGTTCGCATGGCGCGCTTCCTCGGGCCACTTCGCCATGGCGGTTTGCGCTGGGCGCTCTCCGGCGCCGTGGCGCTCGCGCTCTGCTTTGTCGTGGTGCAACAGCTTCGCGAAACTCCCAAAGTGGAAGCGGCCGCGCTCTTGCAAAAGGCCGTCCGGGCCGCGCAATCGCGTCCCGCCGCCCACCAGCGTCTGCGCATTACCACGCGCACGGGTCAGATGACGCGCGTTATCGGCGTGGCCTACAAGCCGGCCGCGCGGGAAGTGGAAATCGCCCGCCTGTTCGACGCCGCCCATTACGATTGGAACGATCCGCTAAGCGCCCAATCGTACGCCGCGTGGCGCCGTCAGCTCCCCCACTTCCAGGACGCCATCGCGTCCCAATCGAATTCTTACGACATCAAGACCACTACAGAAGATAGCGAACTGGTGAGCGCCACGCTCAAGCTCCGCACCACTGACCTAGAGCCGCTCGAAGGCCGCTTTGAGTTCCGCAATCGCGACTGGGTGGAAATGACGGAATTGGTCGACCAGCAAACAAGTCCCGCAAGCACCGTGGCTGGAACCGCCGGCGGCATGCCTCCCCAACCTGGTGTGCCGCCGGGTCCCTTCAACACCCCCGCGGAAACCGCCGCAGCCCCGGCGTTCTCCGAGGAATTGCAGGTTGTCTCCGCCCTCCATCGGTTGGGCGCGGACCTGGGCGATCCCCTCGAAATCAGCCGCGAAGGCGGGCAGGTGCTGGTTTCCGGCACCGGGATTCCGCCGCAACGGCAACAACAGATTCACGGTCTGCTGGACCGCCTGCCCCATGTAGTGGTGCGGTTCGACGACCCCGCTTTCCCCGCAGGCGCAATGCCGGTTCAATCGGAGCCGGCAACTCGTGAGGCGGCTGGCCCCGAAAAATCGACATACGCGGCGCGAATTGAAGAACGCCTCGGTGGCCGGCCGCAGTTCGAGCGCTTGAGCTCTTCCGTCCTGGATTGGACCGATTCGGCGATGACGCGCGCTTACGCGCTGCGCCGCCTGGCCCAGCAGTTTTCCGCCACGGCCGAAAATGAAATGAACGCCGAAGACCGGCGCACCCTTCACCGATTGGGCCGGGAACATCTGGCGGCCTTTACCAAAGACGCGCAACGCGTCGCCAACACCGTCAACCCGATTCTAATCGGTATGGGCGTTACCGGTATGGGCTCCGGCGTGGCACAACTGGAGGCGCACCCCGAGCCAATCGCCTGGCAGGCCGCCAGTGAAGATCTGCTGGCCACTGCGCGCCGCGCGGAAACGCTGCTGGCTGTCGTCCTGGGCGTGGCTCCCGTGGAGAACGCCCCTGGCGACGCTCCCGCGCAGTTGACCATTGCCCTGGCGCAACTCTCCCGCCGCGCCGAACAGTGCCAGCGCCTGCTCGCCGACCGGTGAGGGTACCATTCCAGCCAGTTTCGTCCGGCGTATCCGGCAATCCACCGGTGTTCTGTCGTACGATTGTGCGTAGGCAGTGCAATGAATGCCGGCCCTCTGTTTGCCGTCTTACTCGTATATCTAGTTAATTCGCCGGCATGGGCCCAGCGCTCGGCCTTTATCCAGGGGCACGTCCTCGATCCGTCGCAGGCCGTGGTCCCGCAGGCGGCCATCACCATCGTCAACCAGGAGAGCGGTGTCCGCCGTGTCACCGAGACGGCCTCCGACGGGGGCTACGCCGTCGGCTCGCTCGATTCCGGCGTCTATAAGGTCACCGTGCGCAAGGACGGATTCCGCACCATGATCCGCTTCAACGTGAAGGTGGCTAATATGCAGGCGGCGCAAGTGGATTTCACGCTCAGCGTCGGCGCCGTGCAGGAGACCATCACGGTGGAAGGTACGGCGCCGCCGCCCGGTCAGGAGGACGCTTCCATCGGGGTGCGCGTCTTCCGCGAAGACATCCAGCGCCTTCCCCTGAATGGCCGCGGACTTTTGGCTTTGCTGGAACTCTCTCCCGGCACCAACGTGACCCCCGCCACGCGCGGGGAATCCGGCCAGTTCACGGCCAACGGGCAACGGCCCAACGCCAACTACTTCACGGTGGATGGCGCCAGCGCCAATACCGGCGTCGCCGCCGGCGGATTGCCTGCCCAGGCGACCGGCGGCGTGCTGCCCGCGTTGAGCGCCTTCGGCAGCCTGGACTCCCTTCTGCCGGTAGAAGCCGTCGACGAGCTCCGCGTGCAGACCTCCAACGCCATGAGCGAGATCGGCCGCCTGCCCGGCGCCAACGTGGCGCTCACCAGCCGCTCCGGTTCCAACGAATTCCACGGTTCCGCCGTCTACCGCTTCCGCCACGAGCTGCTGGCCGCCAACGACTGGTTCGCCAACGTCGCTGGCATTCGCCGCGGTCCGTTGCGTTTGCACGATATCGCGCCATCCTTCGGCGGCCCCATCCGCCGGGACCACACATTCCTTTTTCTCTCCTACCAGCACATGACGCTGCGCGGGTCGTACGTTGCCAGCCAACCCGTGCCCTCCGATGCCACGCGCGCCGCGGTGCCGTTCTGGGTCCAGCCGGCGCTGAATCTCTACCCCCAAGCCAACGGCCCCGATCTGGGCAGCGGCCTGGCCGCCTGGTATGGCCGCAGCGTCCGGCCTTCGCAACTGGATAGCGGCCTGGCGCGCATCGATCATGCCCTTACGTCCCGGGCCACCCTCTTTGCCCGCTACAACATCTCGCCCTCCTTTAACGAGTTCGGCAGCACGCAGATCAATCGTCTGGATCTGCGTTTTCAGAGCCTGACTCTGGGACTCAACTTGCGTCCAGGCGCGCACTGGACAATCGATCTGCGGGGCAACGAATCCGAGGCGGAAGCGCAGTCCAGTTGGGCGCCCGCCGGCCAGGCCAGTTCCTCAGGATGCGACCTGGAGCCGATGACGGCTTACCTGTTTCCGGCCGCCGGGGGCTGCGATCGGCTGGTGCGTTTTTCCATCGGCGGAGTGGGACAGGTGGTGACCGGCCGCGAGGGTACGCGCCGGCAGCGCCAGTTTCAAGCCGTCGGATCCACCGCCTGGAAGGTTGGAGGTCACACGGTTCGGTTCGGCGCGGACTACCGCCGCATGGTACCCATCCGGCGCGATGCCACAGGCGTCCTCAGCGCCATCGCCGACGACATCACATCCCTCACCGATAAGAAAAACCTCTGGCTGGGCAGCTCGCCAGGGATCAGCGCTTCCACCGAGGTAACGGAACTCTCTCTGTGGGCGCAGGACACCTGGCAGATCTCGCCGCGCCTCGTGATCACTCCCGGGTTGCGCTGGGAACTGAACCCTTCGCCCGCGGCGACACCCGACATATTCTTCCTGGACCCCCAGAGCGGGACCTTCTTCGACCGTAACAACCGCCGGCTCTGGCCCGTGCCCTATACAAATTTCGCGCCCCGCCTGGGCGCGGCCTGGCGCGTCCGCCAGAGCGGACGCACCGTGTTTCGCGCCGGCGGCGGCCTGTTCTACGATTCCAGCCTGAGCATCGCCACCGACCTGATTAACAGCGGGCCTTTCAGCATTGCCCAGCTCACCAACGGCAAATACGGCTTTGTCTCGTCGCTGCTGAGCTACGCCTTCTCGCCGGATCTAAAGCTGCCGCATTTGACGGAATGGAATTTCACCCTGGATCAAGCGCTGGGCGCGCACGACGTCCTCTCGATGGGTTACGTCGGTTCCGTCGGCCGCCGCCTGATCCGCCGTGAAGTCGGTGGTCCCGGCAATACCCCCACAGCGCTGTTCGCGCTCACCACCAATAACGGCGCTTCCAATTACCAGGGGTTGCAGGTGCAGTACCGCCGTAGAGTGTTGGAAGGCTTTCAGTCGCTGGTATCTTACTCCTGGTCGCACTCGCTGGATAACGATTCGAGCGATGCCTTCCTGGTGTGGGCGGGCCCCGGCGCCGGGGCGGCGCGCGATCACGCCTCCAGCGATTTCGACCTGCGCCATTCCCTGACCGGCGCGCTGACTTACGAGCTTCCCGGGCGCCCCACCGGCGGGGTGCGGTGGCTGGGCGGATGGGCCATCGATTCGATGGTGCGGGCGCGTAGCGGCTTTCCGATTTCCGTGCTGCTCAATGAGCAATACCAGGGCATCGCGCTGTCCAACGCATTCCGTCCCGACCGCATTCTGAACCAGCCGATCTGGACGGGCGACACCTCCGTCCCGGGCGGCAGGCGGTTGAACCGGGCAGCGTTTCAGGCTGCCCCAGCCGGCACGCAGGGCACGCTGGGCCGCAACTCAATTGCGGGCTTCGGCATGGGACAGGTGGATCTCGCCCTGCGCCGCGAGTTCCGTTTCCAGGACCGCAAGGTGATTCAGGTGCGCCTGGAAGCCTTCAACGTCTTGAACCAGGCCAATTTCGCCGACCCGGTGAAGTTCATGAGCAGTGCCGTATTCGGTCAATCCACCTCGATGTTGAACCTCATGCTGGGTACCGGCAGCCCCGGCAGCGGACTGTCCCCCATCCTGCAAACCGGCGGACCGAGATCCCTGCAAGGAACGGTGCGCTTCCGGTTTTGATTCCGTGATAAAAACGCTTCCCATCTTTGGCCTTTCATCTTTCCGAAGCCCGGCGAACTTTGTGTGACGAAGATGGCTTTCTCCGGTCCATTGTTATGCGAGAGACTCGAGCTGCCCGGGGAGGCTTCCCAGGCATTTCTGACCTGACCCAATCCGCACGAAGACACAGACTTATTTTAGCTGTCGCAAACCGGAACGCGAGCCAATCCATCGCCTGGAGCATTTGAGATCGTTACGCATGTCCGGCAAATCTCGCGGATGGATTGAATAAGCTAATCTGTTAGGCTGTAGGTGTCCCTTCAACTCGCCCATGCAGAATGATGCTTCCAAAGGAAACGTTGCTCTGACGTCACTGCCAGTCGCTGCTCTCTACCGGATGCAGGTAGGGGAAATGCGCAACTACGCAATGTTCATGATCGATCCGCAGGGCAATCTAATATCCTGGAATGCCGGCGTGGAGCACCTCTTGGGATACTCCGAACAAGAATGGATCGGACAGCACGCCAGTATTATCTTCACGCCGTCAGACAAGGCTGTCGAAGTTTGTGAATCAGAGATGCAAAAGGCACAGGAGACCGGCGGCGCCACGGACATCCGCTGGCACCGCCATAAGGACGGAACCGAGTTTTTCGCTAATGGCTTCATGAATGCGCTCCGCAACGAGGAAGGCGTTCTCATCGGCTACGCAAAGATCATGAGCGATGAAACGGCGCGTAAACAATTGCAGGATTCGTTGACGGAATCGAATTCCGCCCTGGAACAGTTTGCGTATGTCGCCAGCCATGATCTGCAGGAGCCTCTACGGACTATGGGCACGTATGCGCAACTACTCAGCCGCACATACGGAGGAAAGCTGGATGCTGAGGCGGACCAATTTCTCGGCTTCATCGTAAATGCGGCAGGTCGCATGAGCTTACTTGTACAGGATTTGCTGGCCTACGCACGCCTCACTACGGAAAACGAGCGGCCTTCCTCGATTGCCCTCGACGAGGATCTTGAGGCGGCCATTACGCATCTCGATCAAGCCATTCAGGAAAGTGACGCGAGAATCACCCACGATCCCATGCCGACACTCCCGGTGGATCGCGGGCAGATGGTTCGGCTCTTTCAAAACCTGGTGGGCAATGCGGTGAAATATCGAAAGCCGGGCCAGCCATCAAAGGTTCACATCAGTGCCGAACAAAAAGGAACGGAGTGGGTCATATCCATTCGTGACAACGGCATCGGCTTCGACCCCCAGTACGCATCGATCATCTTTGCGCCATTCAAGCGTTTACACACTGCCGAAGAATATCCAGGAACTGGTGTTGGCTTGGCAATTTGCCGCCGGATCGTGCAGGCGCAAGGGGGCCGTATCTGGGCGGAATCGCAGCCCGGCGAAGGAACAACCTTCTTTTTCACACTTCCTGTCGAGAGCCGGCAGCCTTTAAGACACACACCGCCTATTAATACGCCTCGCCCAACCTGAAACCAACTTTTTCTTCCAGCAAATAGACGATGAAGCAGCCACCCGCCCAACGGCAGCTTCGCTCCATTGGTTAAGAAGGTATCCATCTTACCGTCGTTGTCCAAATCGAGGATGGCAATTCCACCGCACATAGGCTGAATAAAGTATTTGCGCGGCGACAGGTCATTATTGGAAATGTAAGAAAACTTCGACCGCGGTGCTATGTCCGTGAAGTGAGGACGCCGCCGCGAAGCAACCGGCGTCCCGTCCTGGGGAAAGGCAAATGCGCGGTACCAGAGAGCACCCGCGCCGATGGTTGCAGCCACCAATAATCCGCTTATGCGATAGGTTTCCATGAGGCAAACCGAGAAGATGCTGATGCGAGCGACGGGTGATGGATTACGCGCCGAAGCGCTCCTTCCCCGCAGCCAGCCGCACATCTAGCGGCATGTGCCGCATCGGTTAGCGCCTGGTCGGGGTCGAATGGGCGGCGGCACTCTCCATGCTCCAACGGTCACGCTGTTGTGATTGACTACGCCGTATCCCAACTGCAGCCGTGCATGTCGCCGGTCTTCTGAAAGTGCTCGTGCATGCGGAATGCCGCCGACAAGGTGTGCGGCGTGTGGCCGCCCTCCACAATGTTCAGGTAGCTGCGCAGCAGTTCGCGGTAGTCGGGGTGCGCGCAGTTGTCGATAATCTCATTAGCCCGTTCGAACGGAGATTTGCCGCGCAGATCCGCCACGCCGAATTCGGTAGCAATAATCTGCACCGAATGCTCGCTGTGATCGACGTGTGACACCAGTGGAACTATCGTACTGATCGTGCCGCCCTTGGCCACCGACGGGCACGTGAAGACCGATAGATACGCATTGCGCGTGAAATCGCCCGATCCACCGATGCCGTTCATCAGCTTCCGGCCCATCACGTGCGTGCTGTTCACATTCCCGAAGATGTCTACTTCGATCGCCGTGTTGATCGAGATGATGCCCAGGCGCCGGATGATTTCGGGGCTGTTGCTGATCTCCTGCGGGCGCAGCAATACGCGGGAACCGAAGAACCGCAGGTTGTCGTAGACCCGCTTCAGCGCCGGAGGCGTGACCGTGAGGGAGCAACTGCTGGCAAACGTCACACGCCCCCGCTCCAGCAGATCGATTACCGAATCCTGCAGCACTTCGGTGTACATCTCAAACGGCGGGATTCCAGGATGACTGCCAAGCGCGCCCAGCACGGAATTGGCAATGTCGCCCACGCCCGACTGAATGGGCAGGAACGGCTTGGGAATCATCCCCGCGGCCAGTTGCGCCGCCAAAAACTCCGCAACTCTGTGGCCGATCGATTCGGTAAGCGGGGTGACCTCGCTGAAACTGCGGGCTTCGTCCTCCAGATTGGTTTCCACCACACCGACAATCTTGGCCGGATCGATGGTGATGATCGGCGATCCGATGCGGTCCGAAGGCTTGTAGATCGGGATCTGCTTGCGATACGGCGGATCGGCGGGCTCATAGATGTCGTGGAGCCCCAGGATGGCCGCCGGATGATGGCGGTTGAGTTCCACAATCACTTTTTCCGCCAGATTGCAGAAAGTGGGCGCGGCGCCGACTCCGGATGTCAGCACGACACCGCCACCCGCCGTCAGGTCGGCGGCCTCCACCACGGCAACGTCCACCGGACCCAGGAAGCCGTACCGCGTCACCTGCGGCATCAGCGAGAGGTGAAGGTCGAAGAAGCGCGTTTTGCCGGCGTTGATGCGGTCGCGCAGGTCGGAATCCGTCTGATACGGCGTGCGAAACTTCATCGCCTTGGCTTTGGACAGCGCGCCGTCCAGAGACGGGCCGGTAGAGGCGCCGGTCAGGACTCCAATCTGGAACTCATGTCCGGCATCGTGGGCGGCAATCGCGCGTTCGGCAATCGCCATCGGAACCGCTTTCGGCGCACCGGCCGGCGTGAATCCGCTGAAACCGACGTTTTGTCCGTTGTCGATCAATGACGCAGCTTCGGCTGCGGTGAGTATTGGAAATGGGAATTTCATAGAGTCTCGTTTTGCGATTCGTTATTGCCGGGCTGTAGCCGGAACAGAGCCAGCAGCTCGCGGCTGGCCGCGAATGGGGTCATGCGCCCCCGGTGCACGTCTTCCCTTAGTAGCGGCAACCGTCCCGCCACGGTGTGGTTCTCGCGGAACAGTTCCTCCAATCCCAGCATCGTCAACTCGTTCATCCATTGAAGCGCCTGAAGGTTGCGGAGTTTGGCAAGGCTGCCATTGTCTTCCAGCAGCTCCCGGTGTTCCAACACCATCTGCCAGACGTCGGCAATCCCCTCTTTTGAGATCGCCGAGCAAGTCAACACGCGCGGCGTCCAGCCGTCAGCCGAGGCCGGGAAGAGGTGAAGTGCGCCAGAGTACTCCGTCCGCGCCCGCTCGGCCTTCGGCTTGTTGTCGCCGTCCGCCTTATTGATGGCCATACCGTCAAGCATCTCGATGATGCCGCGCTTCATGCCTTGCAACTCATCGCCCGCGCCGGCCAGCATCAACAGCAAGAAGAAATCCGTCATCGACCGTACCGCGGTCTCGCTCTGGCCGACGCCGACGGTTTCTACCAGAATGTTGCGGTACCCCGCAGCCTCGCACAGGAGGATGGTCTCCCGCGTGCGCCGGGCCACGCCACCGAGGTGCCCCTGAGATGGTGACGGGCGGATAAAGGCGCGCTCTTCCACCGCGAGTCTTTCCATGCGCGTCTTATCGCCTAAGATGCTGCCGCCCGAAATCGGGCTCGAAGGGTCCACGCTCAGCACCGCGACGTTCTCGCCGCGCTCGCGGATGAGGTGCATGCCAAGGGCGTCGATGAACGTGCTCTTGCCCACACCCGGCACGCCCGTGATGCCCACGCGCAACGACTTTCCGGTATGTGGCAGGAGCGCGTCCAGCAGCCGTGCGGCCAGTTCGCCATCGGATGGCAGAATACTTTCAACTACCGTGATGGCACGGGCCAGGACCATACGGTCTCCGCCCAGTACGCCTTCGATATAACGTTCCACCGGCAATCGACGTGGACCGCGCGTCTGCATTATTTACCGGTACTCCGATGTGGCGCTAGACGGCACGCGCACTCCCAATCAGCGCGTGCAGTATTTTTTGCGCGGCTGCCGGGATGACCGTGCCTGGGCCGAACACATCGGTCACGCCCGCCTGGAACAACGCCTCGTAATCCTGCGGCGGAATCACTCCGCCTACCACCACCAGGATGTCCTGCCGGCCCAGTTTCCCTAACTCGGCGATCACTTCCGGCACCAGTGTGGAGTGGCCGCCGGCCAGGCTGGACACGCCCAGGACGTGAACGTCGTTCTCCACCGCCATACGGGCAGCTTCGCACGGCGTCTGGAACAGCGGACCAACGTCGACGTCGAAGCCCAGGTCGGCAAACGCGGTAGCGATCACCTTGGCTCCGCGATCGTGTCCGTCCTGACCCATTTTCGCTATCAGAATGCGCGGCCGTCGGCCTTCGGTACGGGCAAACTCTTCGGCCACCAACTGAGCCCCCTTGAACTCGGGGTTGTCCTGGCTTTCCGAGGAATATACGCCTGAGATGGTCCGGTTCACCGCCTGATACCTCCCGAATACCTTTTCGAGGGCCGAGGAAATCTCGCCCAGTGTGGCTCGAACGCGAGCCGCCTGCACCGAGCGCTCCAGCAGGTTACCCGAGCCCGTTTCGGCCGCTTCCCTCAACGCTGCCAGTGATTCATCGACAGCGCTCTGGTCGCGCGTGGCACGGATCTCGGCCAACCTCCGCAATTGGGAATCGCGCACCGCTTTGTTATCCACAATGCGCACGTCGAGCTGTTCGATTTCGGCTGGTTTGTATTTGTTAACGCCGACAATGGTTTCCCGCGCGGAATCGATCTGCGCCTGCCGGCGGGCGGCGGCCTCTTCGATGCGCATCTTGGGAATTCCGGTTTCGATCGCCTTCGCCATGCCGCCAAGACTTTCGATCTCCTGAATGTGATGCCAGGCACTGTGCATCAACTCGTGGGTCAGGGATTCCACGTAATAGCTGCCGGCCCAGGGGTCCACCACCTTGGTGATGCCGGTTTCTTCCTGGAGGAAGATCTGCGTATTGCGCGCGATCCGCGCCGAGAAATCCGTGGGCAGGGCGATGGCCTCGTCGAGCGCGTTGGTGTGCAGGGACTGCGTGTGGCCCAGTACCGCCGCCAGCGCTTCCATGCAGGTGCGCGGCACGTTGTTGAAGACATCCTGCGCCGCCAGGCTCCAACCCGAAGTCTGCGAGTGCGTGCGCAGCGCCATGGATTTTGGATTCTTCGGATGAAAGCCATGTACGATCTTCGCCCACAGCACGCGTGCGGCGCGCATCTTGGCGATCTCCATGAAGTGATTCATGCCGATGCCCCAGAAGAAGCTCAGCCGCGGCGCGAAGGTATCGATATCGAGCCCCGCTTGAATACCCGTGCGGATATACTCCAGGCCGTCGGCCAGTGTGTAGCCAAGTTCCAGATCGGCGCTGGCGCCGGCTTCCTGCATGTGATAACCGCTGATCGAGATGCAGTTGAACTTCGGCATTTTCTCCGAGCAGTACTGGAAAATATTCCCGATCATCCGCATGGAAGGTTCCGGCGGATATATATAGGTGTTGCGCACCATGAACTCTTTCAAAATGTCGTTCTGAATGGTGCCGCTGAGATCTTTCGAGGCTACGCCCTGCTCTTCCGCCGCGACAATGTAAAACGCCATGATCGGGAGGACCGCGCCATTCATGGTCATGGAGACGGACATCTGTCCCAGCGGGATCTGGTCGAAGAGAATCTTCATGTCCTCGACGGAATCAATGGCCACGCCAGCCTTGCCGACATCGCCCGAGACGCGTTCGTGGTCGGAATCGTACCCGCGGTGGGTCGCCAGGTCGAATGCCACCGAGAGCCCTTTTTGGCCGGCCGCGAGATTGGCCCGATAGAACGCGTTGGACTCTTCGGCGGTAGAGAAACCGGCGTATTGGCGGATGGTCCACGGCTGCATGGCGTACATCGTAGAGTACGGCCCGCGGAGGAAGGGCGCAACACCGGCAGCGTACTCCAGATGCTCCATGGCGTAGAGATCTTCGGCTGTGTACCACGCCTTGACCGCAATGTGCTCGGCCGTGTTCCACACCGGCGACCCTGGCCCCGGTCCCACGGGTTCCGAACTCCGGGGCTTCAGCCTGTAGTCGATTTTCGAGAAGTCCGGTCTCATTGGCTGCTCCTCATGCCGAGTTTGTCCTGCCATTGATTCAGGGTTTGGATCAGGTCGCTGGCGACGTGAATGAAACCCTGTATGCCCGCCTGCCGCAAAAGTTCGACCTGGTCCTTGGGGTTGCCCGCGACCAGCACCGGCACCTTGACCTTGACGCAGACTTCCCGCGCGAAGGCCAGGTATTCCGGGTCGGAGCTGCACAGGACAATCAGATCGGCGTCGGTACCGCCATACTCCTCCGCTTCCACCATGTCGAAACCCGCGCAGCCAAAGAAATTGAAACAGAAGTTGGACCGCGCGCCCTTCATCTTGACGTCGCCGCGCTTGAGAAGCAAGACCTTGGGATATCGCCCAATGGCGCGCGCGTGTTCCGCGGTGCGGCGGCGCATCTGCTCGAACGGTTCGGCCACCCGAACCTGCGGCAATGGGCCGGCGGGATCTGCCACGGGGAGTTCCGCTTCCGGAGTCTTTTCCGTGACGCTGGGATAGTTGTTGACTCCCACCAGGGCGCGCCGTCGCGTGGAGTAGGCCTTTTCGCGTGCAGCGCGGGTTTCCGCCAGGGCCTTGCCGATACTGCCGGACGCCAGCACTTTCGCATAGCCGCCGTCGGCTTCCACTCGTTGGAAGAGCTTCCAGCCTTCGCGTGCCAGCACGTCGGTTAACGCCTCGATATAGTAGGACCCGCCCGCCGGATCTGCCACCGCATCCAGGTGCGCCTCTTCCTTGAGAATGCGTTGCACGTTCAGCGCCAGGTGCGCATCGAACGCGAAGGGCTCCACCGCGAGCTGGTCGCATCCGCCTACCACTGCCGCGGCCGCCTCCGTGGTGACGCGCAGCAAGTTGGTGTAACGGTCGTAAGCGCTCTTATTGCGCGCGGGAGTTCGGGCGTGCAGGCGCATGCGGCACGCGCCGTCGTCGCCGGGCCCGAAGGCACCCACCGCCATCGCCCACAGGATACGCGCCGCGCGTAGCTTGGCGATTTCAATAAAGTAGCTGGGTCCCACGGCGAAAATAAACTCGATCTGGGGGGCGATGGTGTCCACCGGCAGGGTAGCCGTCAACTCGGCCAACCGCTCCACACCCGCCGCGATGGCGTAGCCCAATTCCTGGACGGCATGCGCGCCGGCTTCGTGCAGCAGGTCCGCCCGCACGGCTTTGGGACCCGGCTTGAGGTTCTGCGCGATCTCCCAACCCCGGCCCGAGCCGCGCACAAATGGATAGCGCCCCGGCGTGGTCCGTAGCTGATCTTCCAGCCCGGCCAGCGCTTCCTTGCGGTAGTAAGGGCGTACGGCGACCCCTTCTTCGGTTCGCCACACCAGTTTCTTTTCGTAGTCCGCGCCCTTCAAGTCCTTGGCTATGGCAGCTTCCCACGTCTCGCTGGAGACGGTTGGAAAATCCCGGCCCAGATTCAGGATCTCCGCACCGGCATCGGTTTCAGGCATGCGCGCCCTCCTGAACCACTTCGAGCAGATAGCCGAACGCGGCGGTTTCGGTGGACTTGGGGTGCACGAAGAAGACCATAGTTCCGCGCGATCCCTTACGCGGCGCCTTATCGATGATCTTGAAACCATGATCCTTCAGGTAGTCGAACGCCCTCTGGATGTCGGCCACGCGCAATGCCAGGTGCGCCATGCCGCCGCGACCGCCGTTCTTCTCAATCTGTTTGGCCACGGGCGATTCGGGCGTCAAGGGCTCGAGCAACTGCACCAGGTTCGGGCCGTCGCCCACCTGTAACAGTACTTCCCGCACTTGGTCTCCGCCCAGGACGTCTTCGCGATGCATTTCCTTGAAGCCCATTGCCCGATAGGCCTGGACGTGCGCTTCCAACTCGCCCGGCTTCACCGAAATGGCTACATGATCGAAAAAGAGAAATCCCGGTACCTGCTCCAATTGTTCATTCATTATTCGAACTCCACCACCACCTGGCCGACTTGCACGCCGTCGCCCTGATTCACCGCGATCGCAGCGATCCTGCCCGGCCCAGGCGCAGTGATATTGGTTTCCATCTTCATCGCTTCCAGGACGACCAGAATGTCGCCCGTCTGCAGGCTCTGTCCCACTTGCGCCGCCACGCGGACCACCACACCCGAAACCGGACTGCGGCACACCTTGTCCTCCTTCACCGGCTTGCTGTCGGCAGGGGGCGCGACCGGGGCGGCGCTGGCCGGAACGCGCAGCGGCGCCGAACCGACACTCAGACCGCCCGCACTGTACGGCACTGCCGTGGGCGGTTCCGGCTCCGCGGCATCCACCTCAACTTCGTATGTCTTTTTGTCAATTGTGATATTCAGCTTCATGGCGCTTCCTAGCCCTGCAGGCTGTGGGAAGCCTGGATCGATACGCGTCCCTGCTGTGCCCACGCTGTTGTACTGACCAATCGAATCTGCCGGATATGGGCGCGCACTCCCAGGTACGCGCCGAGGGCAGCCGAGATGGCCATTAGTTCGTCTTCCGTGATGGCCGCCGGCACAGGCTCCACATGTATAGCCGCGGCGGCCGGTTGGGAGGGGGCCGCCACCGTGCGGCCGGACACGCCGTTGCCGTGCTCCAAAAACTCGATGTGCTGCGACATTTCCGCCATCTGCGCCTGGAGTTGTTCCAGCGCGGCGGCGAGGTCTAGTACGGTTACATCTGGCATAGTTTTCCCTTACGCCTATAGCGGCATCAATCCGTGCTTCTTGGCCGGACGCAACTCCCGCTTGGTGTGCAGATACTCGAGAACCTGCGCCACATGGTGGCGAGTCTTCGAGGGCTCAATCACCGCATCCACCAAACGCCGGCCGGCGGCGACATAAGGATTGGAGAAGGTATCGCGGTAGCGCTCAATCAGCTCCGCGCGTTTGGCGGGCTTGTCTTCGGCCTCCGCGATCTCTTTTCGAAAAACGATATCGGCCGCGCCTTCCGCGCCCATCACCGCGACCTCCGCGGTGGGCCAGGCGAACACGCGGTCGGCACCCAGATCTTTGCCGCACATCGCCAGGTACGCGCCACCATAGCTCTTACGGAGGATCACGGTGACTTTCGGCACCGTCGCCGCGGAGTAGGCAAAGAGCATCTTGGCGCCGTGCCGGATGATTCCGCCATGCTCCTGTTGCACGCCCGGCAGGAAGCCCGGGACGTCCACGAAGGTCACCAGCGAGATGTTGAACGCATTGCAGAAGCGGATGAAGCGCGAGGCCTTATTCGCCGCATTGATGTCCAGCACCCCGGCCTGCACGCAGGGTTGATTGGCGATGATGCCGATGCTTCGCCCGGCAATCCGCGCAAACCCCACGACGATGTTCATGGCGTACCCGGATTGCACTTCCAGGAAATCGCCGAAATCCACCACCTTGGCGATTACTTCCCGCACATCGTACCCCTTCTTGTTGTCGGACGGCACAATGTCGTCCAACGCCGCGTCGGGATCCACGTTGGAGTTGCCTTCTACCCGCGGCGGGTCCTCCAGGTTGTTGTTGGGCAGGAAGCTGAGCAGTTTCTGCGCCAGCAAAATGGCATGGCGGTCGTCTTCGGCAATGAAGTGGATGACCCCGGAATTCACCATGTGCGCCTCGGCGCCGCCCAACTGCTCGGCAGTCACAGTTTCGCCCGTGACGCCCTTAATCACCTGCGGGCCGGTGATGAACATCTGCGCCTGGCGCGTCTGAATGATGAAGTCGGTCAGGGCGGGGCTGTACGCAGCGCCGCCGGCACAGGGGCCGCAAATCAGCGAGATCTGCGGGACGGCGCCGGAGAGCATCACGTTCGTATAGAAGACCTTCCCATAGCCGGAAAGCGAGTCGATGCCCTCTTGCACTCGGGCACCTCCGGAATCGTTGATGAAGACGAACGGCGAGCCGGTCTTCAACGACATTTCCATGATCCCCGCCACTTTGATGGAATGCACTTCGCCGGCCGAACCGCCGGACACAGTGAAGTCCTGGCTCGCCAGGTGTACCAGGCGGCCGCTCACAGAAGCCGCTCCCGTGACCACGCCATCCGCCGGCATGTTCTTGCCGGCCATGCCGAACAACGTGGCGCGGTGTTCCGCGAACAACCCGGTTTCCTCGAAGCTCCCCGGATCCACCAGCGCGTCCACTCTTTCCCGGGCCGTCAGTTTGCCGCTCTGGCGCTGCTTTTCCAACCGATCCTTGCCGCCGCCCAGCATCGCTTTGCTGGTACGCTTGCGGAGTTCGGCAACCTTCTCCTGCATTGTGTGAATGGCCATATGAATCCTTTCGAATGCTTACTGCGCCGGCGCTACTGTTACCTTGTGCGTTTTGCCGTTGCACTTCACGTCGTAGGTAATCGTGGTGTGTACCGGCCCTTTGCCGTTCTCGACCGTCGCGGTCTTGGCTGGGGCCGGAGTTGCGGCTTTTTGGGCGGCCGGATCCTTGCCCAGATTCTTCGGGCCCTGGTCGCGGGCCGGGAAAAAGGTCGGCGCCACCTTGGGGAACATGGCGTAGGTCAGCACGTCCTCATCGCTACCATTGCATCCCTTCACGGCCACGGCGGCGTCGCGCAGTTCATGCCACTCCGGCTTCAGCAGGTCGGCAGGGCGTCCGTTGATGGGGTTCTTTCCGGTCTGCTTGTGAGCCAGGGCGATGACGGCAGGGTCGCGCGGCCCGATGGTCTCGCCGTAGTAGCCCAACATCAGGTCGGCAAATTCGCCGGTCATCACCTTGTACCGCCCCATCATCACGTTGAAGACTGCCTGGGTGCCCACAATTTGGCTGGAAGGCGTCACCAGCGGCGGGAAACCGGCGTCCGCACGAACCTTGGGAACTTCCAGCAGTACTTCGTCCATGCGGTCGCCCGCACCCTGCTGCTTCAACTGGCTCTCCATGTTGGAGAGCATTCCACCCGGAATCTGGCTGTTGAAAATCTCCGTCTCCACGCCCGTGATGGTGGAGAGGAACTCCTGGTAGCGCGGCCGTACGCCGGCGAAGTACTTCTTGATTTTGATCAGCCGTTGCCTGTCGAGGCCGGTCTCGAAGCCAGTACCGTCCAGCATCTCTACCAAGCTCTCGGTCGGGTTGTGTCCGGGTCCCAGGCTCAGCGAACTGATGGAAGTATCCACACAGTCCGCCCCAGCTTCAATAGCCTTCATGAGGCTGACTAGGGTTACACCCGTGGTGGCATGCACATGTACGTGGACCCGTACATCTCGCCCGCAAGTCTCTTTGATCCCCTGTACGATGTCGAAAGCGGCCTGCGGTTTGAGCAGTGCGGCCATGTCCTTAATGCAGATGGAATCGCAGCCCAATTCCAGGAGTTTTTCCGCCATTTCGACAAAATCGCCGGGAGTGTGCAGCGGGCTCACCGTATAGCAGATGGTTCCCTGCGCATGCTTTCCCGCACGACGGACGGCCGCGATCGAGCGGCGCAAATTCCGTATGTCGTTCAGGGCATCGAAGACGCGGAAGACGTCCATGCCGTTCTCCGCCGCCTTATCCACGAAGCGGTCCACCACGGAATCCTCGTAGTGGCGATAGCCCAGTAGATTCTGGCCTCGGAGCAGCATCTGCAGCCGGCTGTTCGGCAGCAACTTGCGGAACTGCCGCAGCCGTTCCCAGGGGTCTTCATTGAGGAACCGGATGCAGGAGTCGAACGTCGCCCCTCCCCAGCACTCCACCGACCAGTATCCAGCCTGGTCTATATCCGCGCAGGCGGGAATCATGTCTTCCATGGCCATCCGCGTGGCCATCAGGCTCTGGTGGCCATCGCGGAGGACGAGTTCAGTCACATCAATTTTCTTCGCCATAACTAATTCCGTTTTCTACCGGCGTAACGCATTATTGGCTTCCAACTTAAAAGATAGTGATGCCAGTGAGTGGTAAAGATCTTCATTTTGTAAAATGAACCCGTCCGGGAGGTGTATGTGGGCGGGCGCAAAGTTCCAAATCGCCCGAATCCCTCCGGATACCATCAAATCCGCCACCGATTGCGCGGCTGCCGCGGGAGTGGCAATCACACCTACCGGGGTTTTGTGCTGGCGAACGAAGTCAGGAAGGAACATCAGAGGCTGCACTTCCCGACCGTGAATCCGCTGCCCTATCTTCTCGGGGTCGGTATCGAACGCTGCCACAATCTGCATCCCGTGGCGGCGAAACCTCTCATACCCCAGCAACGCGCTGCCAAGACTACCGGCACCGGCCAGAACCGCGTCTTTGGGCCGGTTCCAGCCGAGGAAATTCTCAATCCAGCGCACCAATTCGTCCAGCGCGTAACCGACTCGCGGCTTACCGACAATGCCAGTCATCTCGACGTCCTTCCGCACCTGCGTGGGATCCAGTCCCAGCACCCGGGCCAAATCGGCGCAGGACACCCGACTGGCACCGGCTGCCACCATACCTTGGAGGCTGCGATAGTAAATCGGCAGACGGCGAAGGCTGGCTTCCGGGATCTCGCGTCGGAGCGAGGGATTGTTTTGCATATCGAGAAAACTTTCTCGATTCCAATTTACCACTAGTCGCATGGTGATTTCAAGGCCAATCAGACTTTTTTTCGTTGCTGGGCGTTCCAGGGAAAGAAGAAGACGTCAAGGTTTGTCGATCTCTAGCCCGGGCCGGGGGCACCGGAAAGACGCAAACACCATGTCCACAATACCTATTTTATTACTCGCAGTTGCGCGCTGGATTCTGGACGATCCGCGCACACTGCGGCCCTCCAATGGCCCCGATGCCTGCGCAGATTACCAGTTCGTGGAAAACCGCCTGGCCGATGCCCATGCCTCTGTGGATGGCGCAGGCACTCGCCCAGACGGCCTTGGCTTTCCGCTTACCGATTCGAATCTGGCGGAGGAGGCAGTCTATGTAGCGCCGTCGTAACGGAAGGGCGCTCTGGCGCCTTCCGGAAGTGGTTCCGGGAAGTGGAACCGCGCGCGGGAGACCCTTGTGCTAAAATCAGGACGTTGTTATTGAAAGTCGGGCTGTAGCGAAGCCTGGTATCGCGCTTGCTTGGGGTGCAAGAGGTCCCGAGTTCAAATCTCGGCAGCCCGACCATATTTATCAATAAGTTAGCCATCTACATGACCACCGGTTTAGTGTCAAATAGTGTCAAAACCGGCTGAATTTCGGCGCAATTGACACTACCGATC
>JANYJN010000281.1 GCA_025358475.1 Candidatus Solibacter sp. | reverse complement strand
TTAGGGAGCGATTTCCTGACCGGCTGTAGTATTTTCATCATTCGTTGAGACGCCCCACGGGGCGTCATGAGCAACTTATCCCGCCTTATTCGTACCGCAGCACTTCGGCCGGCGCGATCCTGGTGGCATTCCTCGCCGGGTAGAGCGTGGCGAGAAAGCTCACCAGCACCGCGAGACCCGCGATCCAAATGGCGTCCGCCCACTGCGGTTCGAATGGCACGAAGCTCATGGAGTACACCGCTTCCTCCAACGGGATCCAGCGGTATTTCCCCGCGAAGTAGCACAGCGCGTGTCCCGCCACCAGACCGATCGCGCTGCCCACCACGCCGATCAACACGCCCTGCAGCATGAAGATTCGCCGGATCTGCTCTCGCCGCGCGCCCATCGACATCAGCACCGCGATGTCCCGGTACTTCTCCATCACCATCATCACCAGCGTGATGAAAATATTCAGCGCCCCCACCATCTCGATCAAGCTGATGACGATAACCGTCACGATCTTCTCCATCTTCAGGGCGCCCAGGAGTTGCTTGTTCCGCTCCATCCACGTGGTGGTCGTGTAGCGCTCACCCGCCACCTTCTGCACGTCTTTGGCGATCTCGGGCGCGCGATTCAGATCGTCCACGTTCAGTTCGATCTGGTTGATCTGGTCCACGGAGAGCGCCTTTTGCGCAGCGCCCATCGCCAGGTACGCCCAGTTGTCGTCGATCTCGAAGAATCCGGTTTCGAAGAGACCGCACACTTTGAAGCGCCGCTTCACCGGCCGTATGCCTACCGGCAGCATCTCATCGGTCAGCAGCTCGATATTGTCCCCCACTCGCATCCCCAGGTCTTCCGCCAGCCGCGCGCCCAGAAGGATGCCCGGCGGATTCGCATTCGCATCCCGCAGACGGTCCACACTCCCGGCCTTTAGGCGCCGCAACGTGCCGCTCAGCGCCAGCTCCGAAGACACATCCACGCCTTTGATGATCGCCCCCTTGGCTTGCACCGGCCCACTCAAAAAAGTGGGGCTATAGAGCACCGGAGAAACCGCCGTCACATGCGGCACCTTGCGAACCCGCGCCACCACGTCCTGCCAGTTCTCGATTCCCTCGCCGGGGGTGCGCGGCACCACGTTGATGTGCGCCATAGCCACCAGCAGGTTGCGTTGCAGCGTGTTGCGGAACCCGTTGGTCACGGCCAGCGCCACCACTAGCGCGGTCACGCCCGCCGCCACGCCCAATACGGAAATCATCGTGATCACAGAGACCACCGCCTCCTTGCGGCGGGCGCGCAGATAGCGGCCCGCGATGAACAGCTCGAAGCGCGTCACAGTTTGTCGAGTTCCCGCAGATGGCCCATCAGGTCGATGGCGCCTTCGGGCCGCAGCAGGGGGAACAGGATCACGTCGCGGATGGAGCGCGAGCCCGTCAGAATCATGGTCAGCCGGTCGATCCCGATGCCTTCTCCTCCCGTCGGCGGCATGCCGTAGGCCAGCGCGCGCACGTAGTCTTCATCCATCTGGTGCGCCTCCTCGTCGCCGCGCTCCCGCATGCCGAGTTGCATCTCAAAGCGCCGCCGCTGCTCCTGCGGATCGTTCAACTCCGTGTAGGCGTTGCCGATCTCCATGCCGGCGGCGTAAATCTCAAAACGCTCCACGAAGGCGGGGTCCTCGGGCTTGTTCTTGGATAGCGGCGAGGTCTCCACCGGGTAATCGTAGATCACCGTGGGCTGGATCAGCTTGGCTTCCACGTGGCGCTCGAAAACATCGGTCAGTGCCTCGCCGGCCGTGGTCTTATGCGAATGCGCCAGTAGCCACGCCGGGTTCGCCACGTCCTCCATCGTGGGTGCACCTTCGCCATCCCAGTGCCGCACGATGGCCTCCCGCATGCTGTAACGCGCCAGGCTGCTGAAGTCGATCCGGTGCCCTTCGAATTCCACCACCGGCGAACCCGTGGCGTCAATCGCCGTCTGCCGCAGCAGTTCTTCGGAGAAATCCATCAGCCCGCGATAGTCCGTGTACGCCTGGTAGAACTCCAGCATGGTGAACTCTGGGTTGTGATGTGTCGAGAGCCCTTCGTTGCGGAAGTTGCGGTTGACCTCGTACACCCGGTCCATGCCGCCCACCACCAGCCGCTTCAAATAAAGCTCCGGCGCGATGCGCAGGTACAGATCGATGTCCAGGGTATTGTGGTGCGTGACGAACGGACGCGCGTTAGCGCCGCCGTAGAGCGACTGCATCATCGGCGTCTCCACTTCGATGAACTCGCGCGCTTCCAGTTGGCGGCGCAAGGACGAAACGATGCGCGCGCGCGTCACGAATACCTTGCGCACCTCCGGGTTGGCGAGCAGGTCCAGATAACGCTGGCGGTAGCGCGTCTCCACGTCTTCCAGGCCGTGCCACTTCTCCGGCATGGAGAGCAGCGTCTTGCTGAGGAACTCCAACTTCTCCGCGTGAATGCTGAGCTCGCCCGTGCGCGTGCGGAACAAGTAGCCTTCCACACCCACGATGTCGCCGATGTCCAGCAGCTTGAAGAGTGCGAAATCCTTCTCGTCCACCGCGTCTTTCTTAACGTAGATCTGGAGGCGCTCGCCGCCCTGCTGCACGTGCGCGAACCCCGCCTTGCCCATGTGGCGCAGCGTCATCAGGCGTCCGGCGATGCGGACCCGCACCTCCGGGGCAAGCTCTTCGGCGGTTTTGGCGCCGTACTCCGCAAGGATCGCCGGCACCGTGTGCGTGAACTCGTACCGGCGGCCGTAGCCGCGGTAGCCCAGCGCCTCGATTTCCCGGATCCGCGTCAGCCGCTGTTTAAGCAAGTCGTCTTCGAGGGACAAATAAGGCTCCTATGGCGAAACAAGCTATTATAAAACTTCGCGTGAAACGCTCCCTTTCCATTATCATTCCTGCGTACAACGAAGCCAAACGGCTACCGGCCTCCCTGGTGAAGGTTGGGGAGTACCTCAGCGCGGCCCAATGGGATTTCGCCGAGGTGCTGGTGGTGGACGATGGCTCTACCGACAACACCGTCCAGGTAGCGCGCGAGGCTGGCGTGCGCGTGGTCCCCAACCCCGGGAATCGCGGCAAAGGCTACAGCGTCAAGCACGGCATGCTCGAAGCCAAGGGCGAATGGGTGCTGTTCACCGATGCCGATCTTTCTTCCCCCATCGGCGAAGTCGAGAAGCTCTGGAGCGC
>JANYJN010000244.1 GCA_025358475.1 Candidatus Solibacter sp. | reverse complement strand
TCACCCGATGCGTTCAGCATCGCTGCAAACTCGCCGCCACCCTTTGACAATTGCTGCAGCCAGCCCGGGATCGAAAATTCTGAGGTGGACAGTAATCCGTGAGCCATAAGAAGAAACCTCGAGACATGAGTGTACCACAGTGTTTCTTTTTTGTTGTTTCGGAATCTTTCTTTTTCCTGCGACAATGTGGCCGGATACTTGGCCTTGAGGGCCACAACTGCAAGACGAGGAATGGGAATAAGTAAAGGGGGAGATGCTGTTAGACGTTAGGCAAACCCCCCTCGGCTTGCGGTCCTAAACGTTTCAACTGCCGTACTGCGTAAACTTCCTCCTCCGCTTCAAAATGTGTCGCTGAATCCCGTATTGATTCCTTTCGCAAACATTCGTAAGAAAAAGAATCATATACGAAGCTCTTGACTCTATTCTTTTCTAAGCGTATAGTTTTTTCAGAGCTCGGATGGCCACGAACTGCAGAGGTGGTTGTAGTGGTTCGTTCGGACCGATCTTTCAAGGTTGTACTCCGGATTCGGACCCTGCTGCTTCGATTCCCGTTGCGCCGCGGTGCTGACCCACGGTCGCCGCCGCACCTTCTCTGATTGAGAGGTGGAAAGTGCATACGCCAAGAAGCGGAACATAGGGAAGGACCGGGGGACATTCGGTTTGGCGGGCTCAACTTTGTTTCAGGAGACTCAGCATGCAGTGGGAGAAACTTTCGAAGGGTAGCTTTCTTGCATTGGCAGTAGGGCCGATCTTCTGCCTGCTGGCAGTGGCCGGCGCTGCTTTCGCACAAGGCACGACAGGAGTAATCGATGTACAGGTCGCAGACAGCTCCGGATCTGCCGTGCCGGGGGCCTCGGTGACAGTCGTTAACCCTGGCACCGGTGCCGGGACTAAGGCGCAAAGCGACGAGGTAGGCCGGTGCCAGTTTCCGCTGCTGCGCGCAGGAACGTATCGGATCACAGTGGACCAACCGGGATTCGACAAACTGGTGCGCGACGACGTGATCGTCAACGCCACCACCACCACTCACCTCGACCTGAGGTTGACTGTCGGGGCTCAAAACGAGACCATTACCGTGGAGGCTTCCACACCGCTGTTGCAGACCGACAAGGCCACCATGGGCGACGTGGTGGAGCAACGGCAGCTTACTTCGGTTCCGCTGGCGTCCCGCAACTTCACGCAGTTGTTGGGCACCTCGGCAGGCATCGCGGGCGGCATCTTCAATGCCGATAACCCGGGCACGGGGGGCAGCAACATCAGCGTGAACGGCGCCCGCAATGGCAGCAATGCCCTGCTAGTGGATGGCGCGCCCGCGGACAACGCGCTCAACCTCGCGCCCGATGGCGACGGCACGCCCAGCCTGGAGTTCCTCAGCGAATTCCGCGTATTGAGCCACGCCTTCAGCGCCGAGTTTGGCCGGGCCTCGGGCGCCGTGGTCAACGTCACCACGCGCAGCGGCACGAATGACTTCCACGGCGGCGCCTACGAGTTTCTCCGCAACACGGTTCTGAGCTCCCGGCCGTTCTTCAACCCCAAGAAGGGCACCAATATCCAGAACCAGTTCGGCGCCAATATTGGCGGCCCGCTCCGGCGCAACAAGACCTTTTTCTTCGGCGGGTGGGAAAGCTCGCGGCAGCGCAACGGGAATTCCGGCAGTTCCACTTATTCGACCGTGGTGCCCACCGCGGCCATGCGGACCGGGGATTTCGGCTCCATCAACATTACGGACCCGACCACGGGGGTCTTCTTCCCCAACAACATGATTCCCAGCAGCCGATTCTCCACGGCGGCGACGGGCATGCAGACTGCGTTCGTCCCGCTGCCCAACTACACTTCCGCCGGCGCCACGAATTACTTCGCGCAGAAGACCGTTCCCACCAACATCGACGAGTACACGGTGCGCGTCGACCACCGTATCGGGGACAATGATTCCCTGTGGGGACGCTGGTTCGACAGTCGCGAACACGATACTTCTCCTTTCGCTCAGGGGCCCGGGTTTCCCGCCGTGACTCACCGGAACAAGCTGGTGCTGGCGGTCAACTACACTCACCTATTTACGCCCAGCCTGGTGTTGGAGACCAGCTTTGCGTGGAACCAGACCGATCAGTTCCTGACCTTCTCCAACCAGGTCGACATGAAGTCCGTCGGGCTGAACCCGTCGCCGGTGGCCTTGCAGACCGACGGCATAGGCCAGATGGCGATCAACAACTACCTGAACTTCGGCAACCAGCAGCGGTGGACGGACCACGTCAAGACGGGTGTCTTGCGAGGCGACTTAAACTACACCAGAGGCAAGCACACCCTGAAGTTTGGATGGGAGGTACGGCCGGACCTGTATGACGATGCCAACACCCTGGACAACCGGGGCGGCTTCACCTTTACGGGCATCGCCACCGGCAACGCCTATGCCGATTTTCTGACCGGCTTTACGCGGGCCAAGGTCTTCTCCGCGGGTCCCGGGCGCGTGCTGGATCGCGATTGGGCCAGCGGCTTCTACGCTACCGACGAATGGAGAGTGAGCCGCCGCGTCACCGTGACCTTGGGCGCGCGCTGGGAGCCCTTCTGGCAGCCGGCAGCCTACAACTTCAACCGGACCAACTTTTGGCCGGACAAGTATACCGGCATGGGCTCGCTGGCGGCTTCCGGGATCGTGCAGGGCGGCGTCAACGGCGTCCCGCCCGCCACGGCCTATAACGATATGAACAACATCATGCCGCGCGTCGGAATTGCCTGGCGCACTACCGACAAGTGGGTGATCCGCGCCGGTGGCGGCCAGTTCTTCGATCAGCGCACCGGCCAGATCGCACAGCAGGCATTTCGTAATGCTCCGGGCCTGACCGCCGTGTCCATCGACTGCGGGGTGGCGGGGTCCAGTTGCAACCTCAAGACGCCGGACAACTTCGCCTTTGTCGACCCAGGCTACAGCCCCACCAATATCCCGTTCCCGACTTATGCCACGCAAGGGCTGAACTACAGCTCCCTGGAGCGGGATACCAAGACGGACAACTCCTGGCAGTGGAACTTCACGGTACAGCGGCAATTACCGGGAGACACGCTCATCGAGGCGGCCTACGTAGGGAGCAGAGGCGTGCACCTTATGGGTAACTACCTGTCGAATCCCTCCATCCCGGTTGGCTTCGACCCGAAGAATCCCAAATCCGCACCCCTGGTGCCCAAGTACCCGGGCTTCGGGAGCAACTCGATTACCGGCCAGGGCGCCGATTCCCACTATCAAGCTTTCCAGTTGACGGTGAAGAAGCGCGTGGCAGCGGGAACGGTGCAGGCTGCCTATACGAACTCCAAGTCCATCAGCAACGGCGGCGACAGTTCGAACCGGTTCTTCACCAGCATGGGGCTGGCCCCGTGGTGGGATTGGAGCCGCGCCAGAGGGCTCTCGGCCTTCGATCGTCCACAACGGCTCTCGGTCATGTTCAGCCAGGACCTTCCGAAACTGTTCAAGTCCGGACCCGGCAAATGGGTCTTCAACAACTGGTCGTTCAGCGGCTTAGCCGTCATTCAGGGGGGCATCCCACTGACGGTCACCAACGCCACCAGCGGCCAGGGGTTGGGCGGTTCGGCCACGAATACATCGGGTGCGCTGTTCTCCAACGTGGCATCGGGCATAGCACTGATTAACCCAGGCGCAGTCACCTCAAAGCTGAACAACTACATCAACAAGGCCGCCTGGAGCAAGGCGCCATCCGGCACGGTGGGCAATTCGGGAGTTGGCATGTTCCGCGGTCCCGGCCAGACCAACGTGGACTTTTCCGTCTTTAAGAGCTTCCCGATTCGCGAGCGGAAGAAGGTGGAATTCCGGACGGAAATCTTCAACATCCTGAACCATCCGAACTTTTCGAACCCCAGCACCAGTATGGATTCGGCCAGCTTTGGCCAGATCAGCGGTACAACCGTCAACGGACGCATCATTCAGTTCGCGCTGAAGTTGGCGTTCTAGCGGCTATTCCGCGATCCGGTTACCCGGCTCAATCCGGTGTAACCGGACCGCTTGTCAAAATGATTGCAGTCATCTATGGAGAACAAGTTAATGAGCGGTGTAGTAGATCGCAGGGATTTCTTGAGCCTTTCAGCCGCCGGTCTTGCCCTGTCGGGAAGCGGCTTCGCGGCGCAGACATCTTCCACGAAGCCGGTGCGGTTGGGATTTGTGGGGGTGGGCAACCGGGGGTCCTACCACCTGGATTGCGCCCTGGGGATCGAGGGAGTCGAGGTAGTCGCTCTGTGCGATATCGACGACCAGAAACTTTACCGCGGAAAGCGCTGGGTGGAGGAGGCCGGCCATCCCTCCCCGCACCTGTACGGCGACAGCCGGACTGCCTACGTGCAGTTATGCGAGAAGGAAAACCTGGATTGCATTATTTGCTGTACCCCCTGGCAGTATCACGCGGCCCTCTGCGTGGCCGCCATGAAGAACAACAAGAACGCGATCAGCGAGGTTCCCATCATCCTCAAGGTGGAAGAGGCTTGGGAGATCGTGGAGACCCACGAGAAGACCAAAAAGTGGGCCACCATCGGGTTGGAGGGCTACGGCAATCTGACCCTGATGAACATGATACGCAAAGGGCTCATGGGCGACGTACTCCATGCCGAAGGCGGGTACGTGCACGACCTCAGGATGGTGAAGTACAGCCCCACCGAGGAACCCTGGCGCCTGGAGCACTCGGCCACGCGCAACGGCAATCTCTACCCGGATCATCCCATGTCCAGCATCATGCGTCTGCTGGACATCAACCATGGAGACCGGTTCGATTCGCTGGTATCGATGAGCACGAAGGCTGTCATGCTGGCCCGGTATGCGGCGCTCAAGTATGGTGAGGACACCGCGTTTGCCCAAAGGAAGTTCGCCCAGGGCGACGTGAATGTGACCTTGCTCCATACGGCCGGGGGGAAGATGTGCACCCTGAATTTCGATACCGACACACCGCATCCGCGCGAGTTTTTCCGGCTGCAGTGCACCAAGGGTGTATTCATGACGGGAGCCAGCCTTCTTCCCCGGGGTGCGGCCGGCGGGCGGGGAGCCGAGCCTCCGGCCGATGCACAGGCTGCGGTGCCGGCAGCCCGGGCGGCGGGGGGATCCGGATCGCGAGGCGGTATGATCTACATCGACGGCAGAAGCCCGGTCGACGATCAGTGGGAATCGGCGGATGCCTATTTCCAGGAGTATCAGCATCCATACCTGAAGTCCTACGTCCCCAAGCTAAGGAAGACGGCCCTGCGTGGACACGGCGGCGGCGCCACGGTGACGCCGGTGAATTGGGAACGGCTGGTCGCGGCGCTACGTGCTGGAAGGATGCCGGACTACGATGTTTATGATTCTGTAACCAGCAGCGTGATTTCGCCGCTGACCGAGAAATCGGTTGCCGGCGGCAGCGTCCCCGTGGAGTTCCCCGACTTCACTAAGGGCAAGTGGAAGGCGGCCAAGCAATTTGACGTCGAATAAGGGCAGCAGTGGGGCAGACGAGCGGTTTCGGGGCGTCGCGTTTGTAGCTGGAATTGCCGTCCTGCCCGATGATGTTGTTACGAGCATGGACTCGGCCAGTTTGGCCCGGATCCGCTCCACTGTCAATGCACGGCTGGTTACATTCGTGCGGAAACTGAGTTTTTGGAAGTGTTGTGGAGAGCGGGCATCCGCTCAATTGGCGGGCGCGGGCCGGTGAACACTGCCGGGCGCCGCGCGCGTCAGTAAGCGGTTACCATCGTGAGGAGATCTTCCATGTCCAATAAATCGCGCCGAGGTTTTCTCGGGACCGCGGCAGGGGTAGCGGCGTTCGCCGGCGGCTGCTCCCGGTCTGTCCTGCCCGTCGAGGCGCAGAAGAAATCCCAGAACCCATCCCCCAAGTTGGAGCTCCTCGAGTTCCAGCCCAAAAGCTTGCTGGTGGTGCCGGAGCACCCCGTGGCGCGGGCCAGGTTCCCCGTCATCGACGTCCACACCCACATCGCCAGCGTGTTCGGCCGGAAGCGGGAAGTGGACCCTGCGGTGGCCTTCAAGCAACTCGATGATATCGTCAAGTGGAATACCGATCTCAACCTGACGACCGTCATCAATCTGACCGGCGGCTGGGGCGACGATCTCAAGCGCAATGTGAACGACCTGCAGGAGCGCTATAAGGGGCACTTCGTCAACTGCGTCACGCCGGCATGGGGCAAGACCCGCGAGCCGGGCTACCCTAAGTGGCAGGCCGACGAGCTGGCCAATGCGAAGAAGATGGGTGCCGTGGGGCTCAAGGTCACCAAGACCCTTGGCTTGTACTTGCGGGAGAATGGCACCGAGGGGCCGTTGGTGAAGATCGACGACGCTCGATTCGACCCCATGTGGGAAGCCGCGGGCGCGCTCAATCTGCCCGTGTTCATCCATACCGGCGACCCGGATGCGTTTTTCACTCCCATCGACCGCTTTAACGAGCGCTGGGAGGAGTTGGGCAACCATCCGGACTGGTCTTTCTACGGCAAAGATTTCCCGCCCAAGGCCGAACTGCTGGCGGCGCGCAACCGCGTCATCGAGAAACATTCCAAGACGAAGTTCGTGTGCCTGCACGTGGCCAACCACCCGGAGAACCTGGAAGACGTAGGCGGATGGCTGAAGAAGTACCCCAACCTCCACGTCGAAATCGGCGCGCGGTTGGGCGAACTCGGACGGCAGCCGAGGCAGGCGCGCAAGTTCTTCGACAATTTTTCCGACCGCATCATGTTCGGCACCGACGGCACGCCGAATGGGAAAGATGTGCCGCAGCAGGACTTGGTGCCCTCCATGTACCAGGCCTATTTCCGGTTCCTCGAAACGCTGGACGAGTACTTCGACTACGCGCCGAGCGCCACCCCCCCGCAGGGCAGGTGGAGGATCTACGGCATAGGCCTGCCGGACGCGATGCTAAAGAATGTGTACCATGACAACGCAGCCCGGCTGCTGGGGTGGAAGACCGTTTAGATTAGCGCACCCTGCCGTTCCCTTACCGTCGCGTCGCGTTTCGGCCCCGGCAACCAGAGGTGGCCGTGCGCGCCGTCAGGCAGTCGGGCGCAATTGGAAGACAGAGAGGCAATTATGAGCGAAACATACAACCGCCGCGAAGCGCTGCAGGCCGGGACCCTGGCCGCAGTGGCCGCGGGCAGCGTGCTGGCCCAGCAGTTAAAGCCGGGCGAGCCGAAGATCATCCGTGTCGGAATCGTGGGAACGGGCGGGCGCGGCACGGAGTTGCTGCGCAACCTGATCCGCCTGGAAGGTGTGAAGGTCCCGGCGCTTTGCGATATTAACGAGAAGAACCTGGCTCGAGCGCAGGACTCGGTCGTCAAGGCGAACATGCCCAAGCCTGAAGGCTATTCGCGCAACGAGACGGACTGGAAGAGGCTCTGCGACCGCAACGACCTCGATCTGGTGATCTGTGCCACGCCTTGGGAATGGCACACGCCCGTGTGCCTGGCCGCCATGAACGCCGGCAAGCACGCCGCCACCGAGGTGCCCGCCGCGCAGACCATCGAGGAGTGCTGGCAACTGGTGGACACGTCCGAGAAGACCGGACGGCAGTGCGCCATCCTCGAGAACGATTGTTATTACCGCGAGACGCTGCTCATTCTGAACATGATCCGGCAGGACGTGCTGGGCGACGTGCTCTTCGCCGAAGCGGGCTACCTGCACGATATCCGCGCCGTTAAGTTAGGGTTGGGGCCCAACCCGGAGCAGTGGCGGGGCGATCAGGCGGTGAACCGCAACGGCAATCTGTATCCTACGCACCCCATCGGGCCGCTGGCATGGTGGATGGACATCAACCGCGGCGACCGTTTCAGCCACCTCGTCTCCATGAGCACGAAGTCGCGTTCGCTGAAGGCATTCGCCGTTAAGAATCTGGGCCCCGACGATCCGCGGTCCAAGCGCGATTACAAACTGGGCGACGTCAATACCACCCTGATCCGCACAGAGAAGGGCAAAACCATCAGCCTGTACCACGACACCAACACGCCGCGGCCCAAGGAGAGCCTGCTCCGCGTGCAGGGCACCAAGGGAGTCTTCAATTCGCAGATGGACAAGGTCTTCATTGAGGGCCGCAGCAACCACTCCGACGATGAAAACTGGAAGAGCGTCCACCAGTGGGAAGAAACCGCGGAATACCGCAAGCAGTACGACCACAAGCTCTGGCGGGAGAAGGGCGGACTGGCCGCCAATGGAGGCCACGGCGGTATCGATTACCTGGAGCTTTACCGCCTGGTCAAGAACCTGCAGGAGGGCAAGCCGCCCGACATCGACGTGTACGACGCGGCGGCGTGGAGCGTTATCGTGCCGCTTTCCGAAGCATCCGTGGCCGGGCGCAGCAAGCCTATGGACTTCCCCGATTTCACGCGTGGCCGATGGAAGAACAGGCCGCCCGTCGACGTGGACGCGATCATATAAAGGAGACCAGCGATGAACCGGAGAGATTTCCTATTTCAGGCTGCCGTAGCGCAGCGCGACATTCGGCCCTTGCGGCTCGGTTTCGTGGGCGTCGGCGACCGCGGCTCTTACCACCTGGACGTCTGCCTCGGCATGGACAGCGTCGAGGTCAAGGCCATATGCGACACCAACCCGCAGTTCCTGCATCGCGCCAAGCGCTGGGTCGAGAAGGCGGGCAAGCCCTCGCCGGCGCTCTACGACCGCGGCAAGACCGATTTCCTGCGCCTGTGCGAGCGCGATGACATCGACCTGGTGGTCACCGCCACGCCCTGGCAGTATCACGCGCCGGTGTGCCTGGCCGCCATGCGCGCCGGCAAGCATGCCGCCACTGAAGTGCCCGCCGGCCTCACGCTGGACGAGTGCTGGGACCTGGTGGAGACTTCCGAAAAGACCGGCAAGCACACCGTCATGCTGGAACAGGCCAACTACAGCGAGGAGGGCCTGATGGTGCTGAACATGGCGCAGAAGGGCGTGTTCGGCGAGGTGCTCCACGCCACCGGCGGTTATGTGCACGACCTGCGGCTGGTGAAGTTCGACCCGGAGCGCGAGCCCTGGCGCCTGCAGCACTCCATCGACCGCAACGGCAACAACTACCCGACCCATCCCATGGGCCCGATGGCCTGGTGGCTGGACATCAACCGCGGCGACCGCATCGACTACCTGGTCTCGATGAGCTCGAAGGGCGTCATGCTGAACGATTTCGCCGCGCGCTACTATGGGGAGCGCAATCCCTACGCCAATGTCCGCGTCGCGCAGGGCGACTGCAACACCACGCTACTGCGCACGGTGGAAGGCAAGACGATCACGCTTTACCACGATACCAACACCCCGCATCCGCAGACCTCCGAAATGCGCCTGCAGGGCACCAAGGGACTGTACGCCGGCAACACCGATAAACTCTACATCGAAGGGCGTAGCAAGCAGGAGCATGCCTGGGAGCCGGCTGACAATTACAAGGCGGAGTTCCAGCATCCCGTGTGGAAGGGGATCGACCCCGAAAAGTTCAAGACCGCGCGCGGCCACGGTGGCGGCAACACCACGCAGTTCATGTGGATGCGGTTGCTCGACGCGCTGCGGCGCGGGAAGGAACCTGACCAGAACGTCTACGACGCCGTGACATGGAGCGTCATCTCTCCGCTCAGCGAGCGCTCCGTTGCCGTCAAGAGCACGCCCATCGATTTCCCGGACTTCACCCGCGGCAAGTGGAAGAACACGCCGCCGATCAAGCTGGCGTAAGTAATCCAACTTTCAGGTTGGGTTAACTAAACCCATCGGCGGACAGCGTCCCGGCCGCGGGAACTCCGCCGAAAAAGCGGGAAAGCGATACTAGCGAACACCCCCCACTGCCCATTCCCGTTCTCGTACAGCACCCACACGAATACCGGAAGACACCTGCTTTGATGCGCCAATCCCCGTTGCAATCACCACGCACGCCCCTGGTACCTTCTAGCACAATACATTTCGCTCTGACAGGCTGTTTGGGCGGCACCTGTTGTACGATGGCAGTGATGTTCATTCTTGATGAGCTTAGCACCCGAAGGTTCGCTAATGTCATCGGGACGCCGTGTGGCCACGCTGGTATTCGTCATCTTTACAACGCGGCCAACTCGTAACTGTCGGCGGAAGCGCCTCGGTTAGCGCGGGAAGAGGTCATTAGGAGTGCATTGGGCATCAACGCACTACCGCAGAATCCGACCGCGGTTCCGATGAGCGAGGTAATGATAATGCATCCGGGAACGAATGTTATGCGACGTTTGATCGAGTGGACTGGAAGAGGTTCGAGGCTGGTAGCAGTTGTGTTTATGGTCTTGGCATGGATGGGCTCTCTGTCAGCCCCACTCTATGCGCAGCAGTTTGCCCATATCAATCAGCTGTTTTTCAGCAAGGGCTATGGCGGAGCCAACCCGCTACCGCAGGTCTTGACTGTGACCAGCGCCGGCTCGGCTTTTGGCTTCAATGCCTCGGCCAGCACGTCCTCCGGCGGTGATTGGCTGGCGGTTTCCGCAACCGAAGATTGCTGCATGACGCCCGCACCGGTGAGTGTGATAGTGAGCGCCAGTGCCGCGCTGGCGGCGGGAAGCTACTCCGGTAAGGTGGTATTCATCGGTGGCGGTACTTCGCTCATTGTCAACGTAACTCTTGTAGTGGCGACCTTAGGTAGCGCGGTGATCGACAACACTCCGGGGCAAGTAAGTTTCTCCATGAAGCCAGGCGGCCAGCCACCGTCCCGGGTGATGCAGATAGGGAACAGCGGCACTGGAACTTTAGATTGGAGGTTGATCGGAAGCACTTTCAATGGGGCTAACTTTTTGAGTGCGTCGGCCCAGACCGGGACGGCGCCCACGTTGATCACTTTGGGAGTTTTGCCCGAGAATCTGCCAAATGCGGGCGCAACGGCGGGAGTCTACACCGGCCAACTACTCTTCCTGGCTGCGGCCAGCACTGTTACGGTACCTGTAAGCGTGTCGGTGGGAGACACCGAGTTTGATCAGATGAACAACCCTCTAAGCTTCGCGAAAACGTCTCCGGGCGCCCGATCGATCCCGTTTGCTGGGGGGGGCAATCTCTGGCCGGCGAATACAATCAACGTCGTCTGTGGCGGCTTCGTGAACCAAAATACCCGTTACGGTGCTCATACGACCGCGCCGGATGGCACCAATACCTCGCCATTGATCATCGAGGCCAATCCCACGTTCGGGCCGGTGGAACACTACGAATATTATTATCAGGATTTGGGCCTGGGACAACAGACGCTCTCGTTCCACCTCAAAGCCGGCGGCACCTCGTGGGTGTTTATCCGTAGCCAAGTGGACGGTGTAGTCCAGAGGGTTTGGTTCAACATGGTGGGTAACGGCGCAGTGGGTAGCAACGTTCCGGCCGGTTGGACCGCGCAGATAGCTCCGGTGGGAAACGGCTGGTACCGGTGCTCGGTAACCTTCAACGTGTCGCAGTCTGCCATCTACAGTGGGTTCGGGCTGGCCACCAGCGATCAACAGGTCAGCTACACGGCGACTAACGTCAACGGCGTCTATGAGTGGGGCCAGCAATTTGAGCACGGGACCCTGACCGCCTACCAGGCAAACGTGGGCCCATGCCTCAACTTCAATAATAGTGCGGACGCGAATTCGGTAGGCGCAGGGTTACCGATCGGGTACACGATTTCCTTAGGCAACGAAGCCGCCCCCGGGACCGGGGCAGCGACTGCAGCGGCCCTCAATGACCCACTTCCGGGTGGGACGGGGATCAACTGGAGCATCAGCCCGACGTATAGCGGGCCGGGAACTTGTGCAATTACGGGAGCGGTCGGTAGCCAGACGTTGGCGTGTAACTTTGGAGACCTAGTGGGGGGCGGGGCGGCGTCGGTGCGCGTCACCAGCGGTACTTCTACTTCGACTTGTGCGGCTTACTCAAACACGGCGACGGTGTCCGGCACCAACATCAGTTCGATCCAGGCGAGCGCCACGACGACAGTGCAGTGCGCGGCAGGCGCGCTCCGGTTTGTCCCCGTGACGCCGTGCCGGATTGCCGATACGCGCGATCCGAACGGACCCTTTGGCGGACCGATCCTAGGCGCTGGCACTCCCCGCGATTTCAACATTCCGGCGAGCGCCTGCGGCATTCCCGCCAATGCCGCGGCCTATTCGCTGAATATGAGCGTAGTCCCCACCGGCCCATTAGGTTACCTCACGGTATGGCCCACGGGGCAACCTCAGCCTTTTGTCGCGACGCTGAATTCGGACGGCAGAATCAAGGGCAACGCCGCCATCGCGCCCGCCGGCCTGAACGGTGCCATCAGCGTGTTCGCCACCAATGCCACTCATTTGATCATCGATATCAACGGATATTTTGTGCCTGCGGTTGGGGTACAGAACCTGGCGTTCTACCCCGTGACCCCCTGCCGCATTGCTGACACGCGCAACGCCGCAGGCCCGTTCGGCGGCCCGTCGCTGGCGCCCGCCGTGGCGCGGGACATCCCGGTGCCTGCGAGCCCCTGCGGAATACCGGCCACCGCCCGAGCGTATTCCTTCAACATGACGGTAGTGCCACCCGGCGTCTTGGGTTTTCTGACCACATGGCCCGCGGGATCGCCGCAGCCGTTTGTTGCCACGCTGAACGCTCCCTCGGGAATTGTTACGGCGAACGCCGCGATTGTGCCGGCTGGAGTCAACGGCGCGATTTCGGTCTTTGCGACCCAAGCGACCGACCTGGTGATCGATATCAATGGATACTTTGCGCCACCGGGATCCGCCGGATCGCTGGATTTCATCACGGCGACGCCGTGCCGCATTCTAGATACGCGCCTTTCAGCGGGACCATTAGGCGGCCCAATAATGGGCGCCGGGGAATCGCGAAGTTTCCCGGTTCCATCGTCAACTTGTGGCATACCGGCGACCGCGAAGGCGTATTCACTGAATGCGACGGTGGTGCCTGTTACGATCCTCGGCTTTCTGACGTTGTGGGGGGACGGGGCCAAACCCTTTGTCGCGACGTTGAACTCCGGTGACGGAGCGATCATGGGGAACGCGGCTCTGGTGCCGGCGGGGGCCAGCGGAGCAGTGACCGCATTCACGACCCAGTTGAGCCATCTGATTCTCGATATCAACGGGTATTTCCAATAACCGCTTGAGAACGCCACTACTCCGCGCGCTAAAGGTGGTCCTGGAGTCCCGGCGGGCGACGGAGCGGCCGGGTCGGTAGCCGGGATCAGGGCAACCACCACGAGGAGTTGGCCGCGATAGTGAGCGAGAGCGCGGATCGCCCGGGACCACGAACCGGCCCGATGAAATGCTCGCCCTGAGCGCGGCCCGGGCCTTCGGCGATGAAGAGTTTGACGCGGGGCAGCCGCAGGGCAATCTCGATGGGCTGGATCGAACGATTTCGCCTTGCGTCGTACGCGACGATTTTCGGCGCGGCGGAAACTGGGCCCGGATCACCGGTCACACTGCCGAATTCGCTCCCACCAGCGATGGCGACATCTCGCGATAGGCCTGGAGGACCTCTTTTACCGTTCCGGTCTGCGCCACGCGCCCGTGGTTCAGCCACAACGCGCGATCGCAGAGGATCTCCAGGGACTCCAACGCATGGGACACGCAAAGTAGCGTTTTACCGGCCCGCCGGAATTCCATTATCCTCTCGAAGCACTTGCCGACGAACTTCTGGTCTCCGACGCCGAGAATCTCGTCGATAATCAGGATGTCGGGATCCACATTGATGGCAACGGAGAAGGCCAGCCGCATAGCCATGCCGGAGGAGTAGGTGCGAAGCGGCTCATCCATGAAGTCACCAATACCGGAGAACTCCACGATGCTGTCAAACCGCTGGTTCACTTGTTGCCGCGTCAGCCCGAGAAGCGCTGCGTTGATCCGCACGTTTTCAGTGCCCGTCAGGTCTCCATGAAACCCCGCGCCCAGTTCGAGCAGAGCAGCCACGCAGCCGTTGATCCGTACAGTGCCTTCGCTGGGCGAACAGAGCCGGGTCGCTATATTTAACAGCGTGCTCTTGCCTGCGCCGTTCTGGCCGACAATCGCCAGGCTCTCGCCGCGCCCGATGGCAAACGAGACGTCGCGCAGAGCGTAAAAAAGCTCGCGACGCTGGGGCCTCAGCACGTGCCGTAAGCGATCACGGATCAACATTTGGCCGCCGTGCCGGTTAAAATGTTTCGAAACCCCCTCAAAAGCTACAACTGACATGATCTAGATATGCTCGTAAAAGGCATTCTTGCCTCTTCGAAATACGAACGATCCAAAAGCCAGTGTGGCGAATGCCACAGCCGCGAGTTTCACTATGGTCGCCATGGGCGGCGCTGTAGCTTGGAGCAGTATGTGCCGCAAGCAGAGGACTAACGCCGCCACCGGGTTGAACTGGTAGAACTCGACGAATTGTCGAGGTATCATTTCGAAGCCGTAAAAAATGGGTACCAGCCAGAACAACACCGTATTGATGGATTCGACGATATAGCGCATATCGCGAACATACACGTTAATCGCAGACGTCAACAGAGCGAGCCCGCACACAAAGACGATCTCAAGCAGCCACACCAACGGAAGCCAGAACCACTGAATATTCACAGTGCCGCCGAAGGCCAACACACAGACCAACAATAGGACGATCTGAATCAGCAGATGCACGCAGTTGGAGAGCACAGCGGCGATGGGCACGATCTCGCGCGGTATAGGGATCCGCTTTACCAGACTGGCGTTTTCGACAATCGAGGTAGTGCCACTGAGCCACGCAACCGTAAAAAAGCTGTAGGGCACCAGCCCGCAGAGCACAAAGACCGGGAATTGCTTGTTCGGGTTAGGAAAGACTTTCGTAAAAACGAAGGTCAATACACCCATCATAATGAGAGGGTTGAGCAGCGACCACAGAAGGCCCAGGGACATGTTCCGGTAACGGATTCGAAAGTCTTTTAGAATTAGGCTCTGCAGGAGAAAAGGTAGATCGCCGCGCCAAGATGTGGCATTGTGCGGTTGCTGGATTGTCACCTGGGGGTTCCGCGGCTGCATACGAGGTTTTATTGTACCAGATCGGGGGAGGTCCTTTACGGGGACCGATTCGAGCGGTTTAGCACGGCAGGCGGCGCGTTAAAGCTGCTCGGCACTGGTCCGGCCCGCGCCGACGGTTAGCGCACGCAAAAGACCGCGAAGTGAGATATGATTTAAGGCATAAACACAGTCCGTTCCTGGCAACCATGATTATCCGACCTTTTATCTCCAAGGAGTGATGAAACTCTGTGTTTGAACGATTGCAAGTGACGCTACCCTTCCGGGTGATTTTTGTTTTCTTTGAGCGTTTATATACATGGGGTGTCTCAAGGCTCTGGCGTGTGCAGCCCCGGCTCATCTTCGATGAGCAGTATTACTTGTCTGCCCACAAGGAAGTCGGCTTGTCTGGAATGGATCCGCTGTTTCACTTCTTGAAGTATGGCGCCGCCGAAGGCCGCAAGCCACATCCCCTATTTGATCCGCGGTATTACTTAGATCGGTACCCCGATGTCGCTCGCGCAGGCTACAATCCATTGCTACACTTTCTGCGATTTGGCGGCTTTGAGGGGCGCCAGCCCCATCCGGATTTCGACGGAGCGTTCTATTTGGGCGCCTACCCTGACGTAGCAGCAGAAAGGATGAATCCGTTGGTTCATTTCCTCGCGCACGGTGCGGCGGATGGACGCCTGCCGCATTCGGATTTCGACGCTTCCTTTTACCTCCTGGCTCATCCCGATGTCGCTGCCGCGAAGATGGATCCGGTTTTCCATTTTGCTAAGCACGGCGCAGCAGAAGGGCGCTTGAGCCGCCGCCTCGGCAACACGAACGCACTGGTTGAGTCTTTTTTGCCCGCGCGCAAAGTGTCGCGACCCGTCCCTGATCGTGAAATCGATGTGGTGATTCCCGTGTATAAGGGGTTAGAGGAAACAAGGGCGTGCATTGAGAGCGTGCTCTCAAGCTCGTGTGCGACCCGTTTCCGTGCCATTGTCATCAACGATGCCAGCCCGGAACCGGAATTGACCGGGTTCGTCCGGCGCCTTGCGGATGAAAACAAGATCCAGTTGATCGAAAACTCACGCAACCTGGGTTTTGTGCAATCGGTCAATGCCGGGATGCAGAACAGCAAGCGAGATGTGGTTCTGTTGAACAGCGATACGGTAGTGTTCGCCGGTTGGCTCGACCGGCTTGCAGCGTGTGCTTACGCAGACGAGCGAACAGGTACAGTCACCCCGTTCTCCAACAACGCCACCATCTGTAGTTACCCGGTGTTTTGCGGTAAAAATGAACTGTCGGCCTCTTTTGATCTGGCGGAACTCGATGCCGCATTCGCGAACGTGAACTGCGGCCGGACGGTGGACATCCCCACCGCAATCGGTTTTTGCATGTACATTCGTCGCGATTGCCTGGATGACACGGGACTCTTTGACGCCGAGGCATTCGGCTTGGGATATGGAGAAGAAAACGACTTCTGTATGCGCGCCGCAGCAAAGGGCTGGAAGCACAAACTCGCCTGTGACGTTTTTGTGTACCACGCCGGCAACGTCAGCTTTGGAGAGGCCTCCACCCGCCAGCAAGCCGCGATGAGAATCTTGATCGGAAAGCACCCTGGATATCCGGGCATCGTCCAGCGGCACATTCATGCGGATCCGGCCAAGGCGTATCGCATTGCGGTGACCGCCCATCGTATCCGGAACAGCGGCAAGCGCGTTTTCCTATCCGTAGTCCACCCATTGGGCGGCGGAGTGGCCCAGCACGTCCGTGAACTCGTCGCATCGACCACGGACCAAGTAATCTGGCTAAATCTGAGGCCGGCTCCCTCGGGTATTTCCATGCTGGAGTGCGTGCAAAGTGAATACCAATTTTCCCTTGCCTTGGACACACGATCGGAATATGAACATTTATTGGCAGTCGCAAAATCTTGCGGCGTCGAGCGCATTCACATCCATCATTTAATGGGGCACACGGCCGATCTTCAGTATTTCGTTCAAGATCTCGGCGTACCATTTGATTTTACCACCCACGACTATTACTCGATCTGTCCGCAGGTTACATTGAGCGATGAGCATGGCCGATACTGCGGCGAGCCGGGGCAAGACGGCTGCGGCCGGTGTCTCGCAAAACGTCCGGCGGGTGGCGGGTTATGGGACATTTTCTCCTGGCGTGCTAAGTACGCGTGGGTTTTCGCCCAAGCGGGTCGCGTAATCGCGCCTTCGGCCGATGCCGCCGCTCGAATGCAGAGGTACTACCCGGAAGCGCACATCCTCGCAGCCGAACATGAGAGCGCATCCCTGCAGTGCACAATTATACCAAGGCCGCTGTCGACTAACGAGCGCTTGCGCGTAGCCGTCCTTGGCACAATGGCCGTTCACAAGGGATTTGAACTGCTCCAGCAATGCGCTGAATCGGTACGTCGCTCCGAATTGCCCGTCGAATTCATTCTGGTTGGTAGCATTGAGAGCGGGCTAAAGCAGAATTCCGCCGCAGTTTATGAAACCGGGACATACAAACCGGTGGATTTGCCGGCCATCCTGGAACGCGTCGGCCCGCATGTTGTGTGGTTTCCGGCGCGATGGCCGGAGACCTTCAGCTACACTTTAAGCACGTGCCTCGAGTTGGGATTTCCAGTGGTGGCCCCTGACCTCGGCGCGTTTCCCGAGCGCGTGGGAAAAAGGCCCTGGACTTGGATTGTCCCGTGGGATCGTTCTTCAACCGAATGGATCGATCTCTTTCTGCGAATCCGCCGCGACCATTTTTTGCCCGGCACTGGGCCTTCGCTCCCGTCGCCGCGGCCCCGAGCGCTTCCGTCTTTTTATCCAGCCCAGTACCTCAAAGAAGAACAGCCTCCTTCGGGGCACCGAATGGGCAGGAGGCGGCAAAGGCAAATTACGATTGCGGCGGCTGTGGCTAGCGATGAGAGGGGACAAATCCAGGCCTGCGGATACGTGCGCATTATTCAACCGCTGACCCATCCAGCAGTATCCGATGCTATCCGGCTTGCCGTCACAACGCCGAGGGATCTCGCCACGGCCGAAGCGGATGTGGTTCTCATCCAACGGACGGCGGTTCGGGACATGGCCTTAGCCGAGCGCATCGTGCAGACGTGCCGGCACCGCGGTTCGCGGCTGGTCTACGAGATTGACGACGACCTCTTCAACATCCCCGTGGAACACCCGGAGCAGCAAATATATATTCAAGCCATGCAAGTAGCCAGGTTCTTGGCAAGATCGGCTGACGCTATAGTCACTTCGACCGAAAGTCTTCGAAGACAGATGCTGGCTTTTAACGCAAATACCGTTGTCGTATCGAACTATCTCGATGATCGCTTATGGCTTCCGCCTTTGAGGTCCACGGAGTTCAGTGCGGGAGAGGTACGAGTGTTGTATGCCGGCACAATCAGTCACCGTGAAGACCTGGAATTGCTCGGTCGAGCGGTCCGGAAATTGAAGCCTGGTTATCGCGAGAAGCTCCGGATTGAGATCATCGGCGTGGTTCAGACCGCGGGCGAGGAGTGGTTTCAAGCTACGCCTGTGCCACACTGGATCGCGGGTTCCTACCCCCGATTTGTGGACTGGATCCAAAACGAGAACCGCTGGCATTGGGGAGTCGCGCCGCTGCTGGACACCCCATTCAATCGTTCGAAAAGCGCTTTGAAATTCCTGGAATACTCCGCTCTGGGATTGCCCTCGATCTGCTCGGACATGGCCGTTTACCGTGACGTCATGCATTCCGAAGAAACGGGAATACTCGTCGCAGACGATATCGATTGCTGGGTTCAGTCTCTAGAGCGAGCCGCAACCGATGCGGAGCTTTGGGGGCGTCTCCACAAGAATTGCCAGGGCATAGTTGATCAGAATACGATTTCCGCCAGGGCAGAAACCATCAAGTCGGTGTGGACCGCTTTGGCTAACGGGACTTCCATAAAGGCGCTAGTACAGGAGGCATTCAGGTGATCAACCAAAACGCCGCCGACTTGCATCCTCCCGGCGAAAGTAGACCGCACTTTCCCGCGCTGGACTCTCCGACATTTGTTCCTCTCCGGTATCGGCCTGGAAATCTTCGCACCTGGTCGGGACACCTGCCCTTCGCGCGGGACCTAATTGCCTCTCTGCAGCCCAGCATGCTCGTCGAGCTCGGAACGCACTACGGAGAGTCGTATTTCGGCTTCTGTCAATCCGTCGAGGAAACATCCATTTCATGCACGTGCTATGCCGTAGACACGTGGCGGGGAGATCCGCACGCCGGTGAATACGGTGAAGAAGTGTATGAACAGGTGGAGCAGTATAACCGCGAGCGGTATGGGGCCTTTTCTTATCTGCTGCGAACCACCTTTGACGATGCTCTTCCAAGGTTCTCCGATGAATCCATCGATCTGCTGCACATAGATGGATTGCACACATATGGAGCCGTCACTCACGATTGGGAGAAGTGGTTGGCTAAAGTCGCTCCGGGCGGAATCATGCTGCTTCACGACATTGCCGTCCGGCACGCCGATTTCGGTGTTTGGAAACTTTGGGAGGAGCTCTCGCAGCAATACGAATCGTTCGATTTCCACCACTCTTATGGCTTGGGAGTCATCAGGAAGCCAGGACCGCGGAGCGTACCCGGAGGAATTTTGGCCTGCCTCTTCGATGGCGGTAACGCCGAACAGATTCGACGCCACTACGTTCTGTGCGCCGAACGGCTCGATGCGAAGGCGGATCTGGCGGCTGCTAACCAATGCGGCTGTGCGCCCATATTTCAGGTCTACTATTCACAGGCCGAACGCTATTCGGAAGACGCAAGTGTGCGCACCACTCTCACGGCCGGCGGTTGGCAAAGACTGACTTTCGAATTGCCGCGTGGTATTGCTGGCAGCGCTTTGCGCCTGGATCCCGCGGACCGGGCCGCCGTTGTCGACATTGGTTCTGTAGCGCTGTTTCACGCCTTCTACCACAAAGAGCTGTGGCGATGCCGTCCCCGAGGAGAGGACCGCGTGAGTTTTAAATTGGCGGGAACGGCATGGGCAGTTCCGCTCGATCGTTACTTAGAGGTGTTCAGCTACGGAGCGGATCCTCAGGTGCACGTGACGGTGCCTGACACCGTGCCTCGGGGAGAGCCACTGATCCTAGAATGCTGGGTACGCCTGCACGAGGACTTCTCCGAGCTTGCAATGCAGGCACAGATCTGGGTGGAAGCCTCTCGAGCGCAAGCTCAGGCTAGCGTCTTGCCGGCGGCGCCAGATGTACCAGGAACTCCACAAACAGCGGTCGATCAGACAAATAGCCCGGCGGCGCCGCAATCCGAGCGCGCTGATATTGCCCATGGGGGAACTGAATCATCAACGAAGCAAATCGCTGCGGATCTTGCAGGCCGGGAATTTTTTGCGTTGCCATTCCAAGAACCCAGCCAATGGAAGAATGACTGGACTCCCACCGGCGGCGAGTCGAATAGCTGGTCCGCGGCCACACGGGACCCCTGGATCGTGTGCCCGGTCGATTTCGATGCGGGAGCGATGCGGTTTTTTGTGATGATCATGTCCTGCATCTGCGAGGCTGAGCCCAAAAGCCAGTTGTTTTGGACCAGCAAGGATCGGCCGGGCTTTGACGAAGGCCGCTCCATTCGATTTCGGCCGGTAGCAGATGGGAAGCCGCATATCTATGTATTGGACCTCCACGCGGGCGGCCTGTGGCCTGATAGTGGGCAAGTCGAATTCATCAGGCTGGACCCAATCGACTCATCTGGTACCTTCACGATTTCTCTGGCGGGCTTTGCGCACCGGGACCGGCAAGTCACCGAATGCGCTTCCGAAACGTCGCACCTCCTCGCGATCCCGCAATGGGACGAGTTATCGGGGTCCTTCCTGGATCAAGCGCAGCCCGTAAAGTCGCCGGCCAGGAATGTCACGCGACGAGATCTGACCCGAAAATATCTTCGCGGCTCAGGGATCGAAATCGGAGCGCTGCAGCATCCGCTTCCCATGCCTCCCGGAGTCGAGATCAAATACGTGGATCGTTTGACTGTGGATGGCGCACGCAAAGAATTTCCCGAGCTGGGCGACATACCACTGGTTACCCCATCGATCATCACCGATGCAGACACCCTCGCTGGAATTGCGGATGAATCATACGATTTTTGCGTGGCGTGCAATGTGATCGAACACTTGCGCGATCCAATCGAAGCTTTGGAACACTGGCTACGCATCTTGAAACCGGCCGGAATTCTGTTCCTGGAGTGCCCCGATCATACGAATTTCATGGACAGGCTCAGACCGGTGACCTCGCTGGATCACCTGATCGCCGATCACGAACACCGGGACACCCGTGCGGAACTCGATCGACAACACTACTTTGAGTCTGTCAACAGTACCCATCATCTGCTTCCCGAGCTGGAGCGCAACGAGCTTGCCGAAAAATACTTCGCGACCGGCTACGCCGTCCACTTTCACACGTTCGACGAGAGCAGTTTTGGGAGGCTACTGCAATACATGACTACCCACGTCCGGTTCACCGTTGCAGAGGCTCACGTGCTCTACCTTCCGGAGATCATCGAGTTTGTCGCCATCCTTCGCAAAGCACCATAAATGCTCCATGCCTTCTATCCAGACCATGCTTCCTGAAGATAAGCGCCCTTACTACCTGTGCCCGCATGATCGGTCCCCGCTACGAATGAGCGCCCCCTCTGCTTCTTGCGGGACCTGCGGCTCAACGTTTCCGATCCAAAACCAAATCGTTCTGCTCGATTCGGTCAAACGTGGCCGGAACTTGTCAAGAGTTTTGAGACGC
>JANYJN010000232.1 GCA_025358475.1 Candidatus Solibacter sp. | reverse complement strand
CCGCTCCCGAGGAACGGATCGAAGACCACATCGCCGGGATCGGTGAATGCCTTGATGAAAAACTCGACCAGGGCGCGCGGAAACGGTGCCGAGTGCGATCCCTGGCTGCTTTCCGTCTTCACTTCGATCACGTTGCTGGGGCGTGCAATGCCGTCGTGCCGACCGTCGCTATCGTCAGTGCCCTCGCGCCCTGCGGATGACCCGCGCGCGCCAGTGCCGAGGAGTCCACTGCCAGATCGCGACTTCGGATTGTCCGGCGAGTAATCAAAGCAATCTTCCGATGCATGCCCCACCGCCTTGGGCCGAAACTTGATCTCCTGTTGGCGGCAGAAGTGGAAGATCAACTCGAAGGCGTTCTTAAACCTGTTGCCCCAGCCGCCAGGCACGCCGTTATCGGTCTTGCGCCAGCAGAATTCGTCGACGAATCGCCAGCCCCACTGCCGCTTGTGGGCAATGACGAGGTCCTTCACGTACAGGTGGCGCTCGCCATCGGCCGCATGCTCCTTGATGTTGAGCAGGTAGGAGCCATCCGGGGCCAACACCGCCTGAATGTTCGCCACTACATCCCGGTACCAGTCGCTGTACTCCTCCGGGGGCACCGGTCTGAACCCGCTCGCGGGATCATACTCCCGCTGGGTGGCATACGGCGGCGACGTGATCGCCATATTTGCCACCGCGCCGTCGAATAGCCGCGCCACCGTGCCGTAGTCACGGCAATCGCCACAGATCAGGCGGTGCTTTCCGATCCGCCAGACATCACCGGGCCGCGTGACGGGCTCAACCGGCGCCTCGGGGATCTCTTCCTCGGCGTCTTCGGCTGCCGCATCCGGCGTTTCCACCTCCGCCAGCAGGTTGGCCAGTTCCTCTTCGGAGAAGCCGAGCACATCAAGCGCAACATCCTGGTCCTGGAGTTCCCCCAATTCGATCCGGAGTGCTTCTTCATCCCAGCCCGCCAGTTCAGCCAACTTGTTGTCGGCCAGGATGTATGCCCGCTTCTGGGTTTCGTTGAGGTGGTCCAGCACCACCACCGGGACTTGGTCGAGATTCAGCTTCCGCGCGGCCAGCAGACGCCCGTGGCCCGCCACCACTCCGGCGTCCGACGCTACCAGGATGGGATTCACAAACCCGAACTCCGCGATGCTGGCCGCAATCTGCGCGATCTGCTCATCCGAGTGCGTGCGCGCGTTCTTTGCGTACGGCACCAGCCTGTCTACCGCCCAGAACTCGATGCGCTTCGCCATGGCTGGCGAGATGAAAACGGGTTCGCTCATTGAACTGTGACTTGGGAAATCCCCAAGTGGAATCCGACTGCGGAATTTCCGCAGTCGATTTTGGGAACGGGCCAGGAACCGGCTCGGGGGTGACGACCGGCAGCCCCTTGCGACGACCCTGGGTCGTCACCCAACCTGCTGACAGGAAAGCGGGCTGTGTGCATTCGATCCCGCACCTGACGACCAACAATTCAGCCTGACGCTAGCGAAATCGTGCAATCGTGCAACGCGCCGGAGTTTTCGGCCCGGAAGGACCCAAGGAATTCAGGGGCGGCTGTGTGCAGAGGTCGTCGGCGTCCCCCGTCGCCCCGCAGGCCCGGCACTGGAACCGCTGGCCGGCATCGTGGTAGCCCGTCTGCCCGCAGATTCCGAAGTCGAACTCGTGGATTGCGACGGCGTCGCTTAAGCATTCCGGGCAGCACATGCGCGTTCTCTTTCCGGTTGCATGGCCCACATCTCGTTGTCCGGTATCCCCGCTGCGCATCTATAAAATTCTTAAAGATGCGATGGCGCTTTGTTGCTTGCCACGGCGCTCTGTCGCGATCCGTGGCGTTCCGTGCCAACCAGACAATCGGTCACTACCGCCATGAAGATCGGTCGCAGTTCGTCTCCCTTGCCGAGCCGCTTCAGCTTCCAGGCGCGGTGGCCGCTCTCCAGCCGGTGCTGGAAGCTATATTGCGATCCGCGAGGCCCAGTCTGCTCCACCGCCGATGATCCGTCGGCCTTCTTCGAGAAGATGGCCTTCAGATGGCCTTTGCGGCCGTACGCCGGGCTCACGAAGCCGTTGGCAATGAGTCGCTGTGCGGCTTCCAAACTGCGAAAGCCCCAAGGCGTTCCATCGGCGGCGTAGAGTGGTATCGGCTTATCCATTGGTGGGCGCACTTCTCCTCCGAGAGAGGAGAAGGAAAGAGTTTTACGAGAGTCCCGTCGCTCGTAGGGTTTTTGAGGATCTATCGGAGGGTGCGCCCTGCGCTCGCCTGTCGAACAGCGCCTTCACAAGAAATATACGCGAAACGCATGAAAAGTGTCCGGTCATTTCCGAAAAAGACTGCGCGCCCTCACCGGATTCGCCGTATCCATGGCTGATCGACGTCCGGGTTGTAGAAGCGCAGCCGGGTTTCTCGCGGCGGCGGTCCGACGATCTCAATAGCTTGGCGCGTAACCTCGCCGATGCGGTCTTTCGATCCTATGTAGCAGACCAACCCGTAGTCCGCGGCGAAGGGCCGCTTCTGAAATCCCTCGTGGCGGTACAACCGCTCAAGATGCCAGCCGAGATCGACCGCCTTCTCACGTATGGCGTCAACGAGGCGGATGGCCCGATTCATTCTCTCGTCGTCGCGGGCTGGAGGCTCAGGCCGCCGACTCTCGGTTTCCGCCCGTGGCGGGTCGTAGGCCTTCGGCGTCAGGCTGCGGATGGCCGCCAGGATCGCCTGAGTCCCGAAGTGGTCCAACGCCCACGCTTCGATCTCGGAAAAGCGGCCATGCAGTTCTTCAAAGCCCGCCGGATCGACTCGCTTAGACTTGGCAGCCTCCTTGGCGAGAGCCAGCCTGCTCCGCAGCCAGGCGAAATACTCGGGATCGAGGCGGCGGTAGGCGGTTTCGTTGATCTGGACGTCGCGGCAGAACGTCGCGGGCGAGTCCGTCTTCCAGAAGCGCAGATCGGTCGCTACGTAGAGCGCTTCGGCCGCGCCGGGACTTATTGCGTAATGGGTTTGAGTAGCTAACTCCATTGGTTTCTATTTTTTGCAGCTAGAACGTTTTTTGCGTACTCTATTCATTGATGCTTCTTCAGAAACTCTCTCTACTGCCATGTAATAAAAAATAACTGTTCAAGGGGTTGTTTACGAACTAAACGAACTCTACTCAAAAAGCTGATTCCATAGGCACTTAGCCAAAACAATAAGTACGCATTAAGCCCCCGCCCCTTCCGGCGACACCTCTTTCCACACCGCAAACCACCTTTCAACCGGACGGCCCGCCGTCTTCTCCCGCGCAAACCGGGCCAAGCCAGCATTGGCAAGTACGGAGAGCGCCCGGCCAATTTCCGTACTGCTCTTGTTGCGGTCGAAGATCGCACCGACCTCTGTCCGCGTCATGCCGGCAGGACAGCCGCGGAGTGCCCGGAGGATCTCGTCGGCTGTCGGATCGCCCAGCGCGTCGCCGAAGATGTGCTTGGCGGAGTCCTGGCAATACCGCCAGACCTCCAGCGCGGCGACCAGATGTTCCCACCGGATCTCGGCGGCGCAGTCCAAAAGCGCGTAGATCAGCGAGAGCCGCAACACCTGGGCGGCACCACGCGCGACGACCGCGCCGTACAGCCCAAACTGATCCTTGGTGAGATCCCGATAGGCCCCGACATCCGGCATGATGTTGTGCCCCCATAGGTCGGCGGCGTTGCCATCCCGCGACACCGCTTCCAGGTTGTTCGCGTTGTAGCAGACTCGCTGGAAGGCGCGCTGGAGATCGGCGAAGTCGACGGTCCACATCCGGCCACCCTCCGGCAGGCACTTCGAGCGCCGGGAGCATGCCCACAGAAATCGGTTCGCCAAGCCATTGTCAGCCTCGTTGGAGAGCATTCCGCGCAGGAGTTCCTCCTTCGTGATGTTGCCGATGATGCTGATATGCGGATTGGTACAGCGCCCCGGACTGTTCTTGGTCATGGAGGCGAGGAAATCGCGATCCCAGGCGTCACGAAGGACAACTGAGAGCGTATTGCCCTCGCGGCGCATCACCTGCAACGCGCCGAAAAACTCCGACTGCTTCACCAGGAGGCGCTTGTCACTGACTCCCTCGTCGACGCAAACCTCCTGGAAATCGGCTTCCTGGCCCCGCTTCTTGGTGCGCTCCCGCTTGAAGATCGGGTCGCGAACCGCCCAGATCAGTCCTTCTCCGCTCGCCAGGCCGGACTGGTTCGACTTGAGCCAGGTCTCGTCTACACCACGGAAGAACATCTCCACCGGGCCCTGTGCGCTCCCTTTCCGTCCGGCTGAAGTCGGGCCGACGCCCACGGCGAACAGATTGGTGTGGTGCTTGTCGCCGCCCGCCCAGACGAACGCGTTCCGTCCGATGACGTTCCCGGCGTAGACCAGGAACAGGATGAGCAGCCAGTTGGGATCAGCCTCAGTGTGCGGTTCGACAAGGCGGACGAATTCGCCGGCGAGACCATAGTGGCCCTCCACTCCGATCGGCGCGGGCCATGGAACTGTGACTGGAGCGCCGTGGAAACCGCCAGCGTCGCTCTCACGCTCCCGCGTGACCGTCTCAGGAACCCACTCCCGGTCGGCTTGGCCGTAGTCCGGTTCGAAAAACTTGCGGAAATCTCGCCAGCTGAGGTTGCGGCAACTGTTGTGGAGGCATCTGAAGCCAAGCCGGCCATCAACGGCCTCGAAAACCGCCGCGTCAGGCGCACGGTGGGTTGGATCCCAAGGGCATTCCTCCAAGATGAACTTCCGCCCTCCCTGGTACGATTGCGCCGCCCGGAACCGAATGCCATGTTTGGTGAGGAAGCCATCCAGATCGAACCGGGAGGCGTCAGGCCGCGGCGGCATGGTGTACACGCGGGCCTGGCTGGCGGGTTCGGCAGCCACCTCGCCCGCAAGCCCTTCGAGCAGTTCGCCCGGTACGACGGCGGGCTCCCCCGGCGCCTCGAGGATCCTGGAAGGCCGGTGCGGCCGCTCCGCGGTGTCGTCCCCCTTGCGAGAGGTCGTGCCGTACGCCTTGAAGATGCGTGACGCGTTGAAGGTGGTCTCATCCACGGCAACCGTATCGGTCCCGAACCGCTCGCCCAATGCCCGCAGGCACTGTTTGAACAGTTCGGTGGTCTCCGCGTTGTTCGGCAGGTCCACGCGATAGAGCAGGTGGGCGCCATTGCCGCTGTCGGCAAAGACGGGCTCCGGCCAACCCTGACCCGCCAGCGCCCTGGCGATGAGCACCGCCAAGTCCAACGCCTGCTGGTGCTCGCCATCGCTGCTGGAGATGCCAGTGGGCCGCCGCGGATCGAGATCCACCGGCAGCCACCGGCGGAACAGGATATCGGCGTCGGACGTGGTCGCCTCCGCGTACAGTTTGAGTTTCTCGTTGGCCCGCGCCGCCAACGCCGGGTTGACGGGATTCAGCGTCCAGTAGATCCCCGGCCACTTATTTTGGTCCAGGCGCGCCACGGCGGCGGCCAGTTCGTCGAAGTCGGAGAAGTACCCGGAGATGGTGCGGTAGCGTCCCGCCTTGGGCACGCGTACCTCCACCACATCGCCAGGCCGGAACAGGATGTCCACCGCCCGGCGTATCTCGATCAATGCTCCATCAGGATCAACTGCCGTAGCTTCAGGTTCGGTTTCACGAGATTGCATGAGTGCCTCGGTC
>JANYJN010000204.1 GCA_025358475.1 Candidatus Solibacter sp. | reverse complement strand
ACCATCTACAACGACCATGTGAGCGAACAGTACGCGAATCATATCCTGCAAACCGTAACCGATCCGAAGACGGGCAACACAGCGACACAGGCGACGCTAGATAGCGGCGGCACCTTTCGACAGATTGGCCCGGGCGTTTACACCTATACCTTTAAGACCAAAGTGCCGGATCTCGATCCCACGGCAACTCACTCCATCGGCGGCCAAGCTGAACGTGACCTGACGGAGTTTAATCTTGGAATCCAGGGCATTGATGACGTTTACACGTTTGTCCCGGATGGCAGCCCAGTGACAGCGGTGCGCGAGGTAGCAGGCACTGCGGCGTGCAATCAGTGCCATAATCCGTTGGCGATGCACGGCGGGGCACGGCAGAAGGTGGCCTATTGCATCCTCTGCCACAACCCGGGAATCAGCGACCCCGTTTCGGGCAACTCCCTGGACATGGCCGTAATGATTCACAAGATCCACGACGGGCCGAACCTTCCGAGCGTGAAAGCCGGCGGAACATATCAGCTTGCCGACGACAAAGGCGTGCTCAATGATTTTTCGGGAACCACCTTCCCGAGGGAGATTCGTGAATGTACGACATGCCACCAGCAGGCCTCGCAGGCTCAGCAATTCAACACGTGTCCGCACGATACGGCTTGCGGTTCCTGCCACGACAACGTCAACTTCGCTACCGGGGAAAATCACCCCGGTGGACCGCAACTCGACAGTAACCAGTGCGCCAGTTGTCATATCCCGCAAGGCGAACTGGAGTTCGATGCTTCCATTATCGGCGCGCACACCATTCCGGCGCGATCGAAGCAACTGCCGGGAGTCAAGTTCGAGATCCTAAAGGTAGATAATGCCACGGCGGGGAGCAACCCGACGGTAATGTTCTCGATCAAGGACGACTCCGGATCCCCAATTGCGCCTTCATCCATGGCGCACGTCGCGCTTGTGCTGGCGGGACCGGCCACCGACTACACGCAGGCCATCACCGAAGACATCAGCAAGGCAACCGGAGCCAGCATCGGGTATGCCTACACCTTCAAGTATCAGATCCCGAAGGATGCGGCGGGAACCTGGACCATCGGCATTGAGGGGACCAAGACTAACACGTTAAACCCTGGCACCGTGTTGCAGGTGACCCAGAATCAGGGAGGCGTCAACAAGCTGGTCTCATTCGCGGTCAATGGCAGCCTGGTGCAGCCGCGCCGCACCGTTGTATCGCTCGAGAATTGCAATAGCTGCCACAGCAGCCTCTCCGTCCACGGCGGCAATCGAAATCAGATCGAGATGTGCGTCCTATGCCACAACCCGAACGCTACCGATAGTGCAGTGAGGCCGGCGGCGCAGAACCCCACGCAGGCGATTGACTTCAGGACGATGATCCATAAGATCCATACTGGCGAGAACCTGACCAGCGACTACACGGTTTTTGGCTTTGGCGGCTCTGTGAACAACTTCAACGACGTAACTTTTCCGGGCGATCGGCGCGACTGCGCGAAGTGCCATGTGAACGGCTCCGAGGAACTGCCCCTCTCTGCGAACCTGCTGTCCGTCACGACGCCAAGAGATTACCTCACCACCACGCCACCGCAAACTGCCGCTTGCTTGGCGTGCCATACCGGCAAGAGCACCGCCGCGCACGCGCGAACCAACACTTCGGCGGTCTTCGGTGAAAGCTGTGACGTATGTCATGGGCAAACAGCCGAGTTCTCAGTCGACAAGGTTCATGCACGTTGAAACTGGTGTCGTTGGTTCGCAAGTTTTCAGGTTGTGAAGGTGCATAGCCTCCGGCGGCATCCGGCTTAACTATAGTTCGCTGCCCCATACCAGACAGAGCTGCCTAAAATCAGGCAATCCGGAAATGAGTTCCGCATCGGCGACCTGCGCAACCCATTAAGGAGAGTCCATATAACTGTTTGAAAAAAGGGTGGCTGCCGGCGTGCATTCAATATCACCGAGACCTACCAAGTGGTCCGAAGTTCGCCTGAAGGAAGACATATGAAATCACGAACCTTCGGAATAGTCGCATTATCGGCCGCACTCGCGCTATTCATCGCCGCATCGCTGCCGTCGTGGGCGGGCGACAAAGCTCCGATGAAAAATGGGCCGACTATGACGGCCAAGGAAGCTAAGGCACTGATCGCGACGGCCAAAACGGCCAAGGAACACCTGAAACTTGCGCAGTACTTCAACCAACAAGGCGACCGGTACGAGGCGGAGGCCAGGGATCATGATGAAATGATCCAGGCCTACCGCAAGAATCCAACATCGCGCGCCGAAAAGACCCCGGGAGGCGTCGGAACAATCGAGCACTGCCAGTTTTTCGCAAAGTCAAACCGGGAGATGGCCAAGGCGCTGCGCGAGATGGCCGCCGCTCATGAAGAAATGGCAAAAGAGGCCGCCAAATAAATTCTCAGCGGGGGGCCCGGGCCGATATCACGCTGTTTCCTCGCCGCGCCTTCTATCATGAGTGCAATATGGATTTCCTGGAGCACAACTGGTTTTACATACTGGTCCTGGCGCTATTCGTGGGAATGCACCTGACTGGTTTCGGGTGCGGGCATCGCTGGAGGCGCATACACAAAACCGTCGCTGGGCGGCACACCGCACCGAAACGGGCCGCCGGGGTTGTCACGGTAACGCCGGTGATCCGGACCCGAAACCGCTAACGACGGACTAGTTGATCTAAACTCTAGGTAGGAGGGAGATGCCCATGGGACGTGCACGACAGTTTAGCCCCGGAATTAAATGCGGTCAGTTCCGTAACCCGTACCGCCTTGCCCTCCTGACTTTGCTCCGAGAGGGCGCATGCCGGGCAGCAGAATATTCTGGAACCGCCCTTGGCCGATGCGACAGTCCTCGAATGCGCGTGAATCGGCCGTTGGCAGGCGTAGCACTGTTCCGGATGAGTCCGTTGGTATGCTCGCCACCCGGCATATCCGGCGGCGATAGCAAGAACGGCGATAGCGAATAAGGCTAACTGTCGTGCACGTCCCATGGGCATCTCCCTCCTACTTAGAGTTTAGATCAACTGGTCCGTCGTTAGCGGTTTCGGGATCGGATCACCGGCGCTACCGTGACAACCCCGGCGGCCCGTTTCGGTGCGGTGTGCCGCCCAGCGCCGGTTTTGTGTATGCG
>JANYJN010000160.1 GCA_025358475.1 Candidatus Solibacter sp. | reverse complement strand
AGGCCGATCATGCTGGCCAGGAAGATGCTGTGCTTCAGGGTGAAGCGGAAGAGGCGGGCTTCATCCTCGCACTTCATGCTGGTGGCGGCGGCGGCCACGGCGATGCTGGTTAGAGAGATCATCTTGCCCATGACTCCGCCGGCGGAATTTGCCGCGGCCATGAGTACCGGGTTCTGGCCCAGCTTTTGGGCGGTCACCACTTGCAGGTTGCCGAAGAGCGCGTTGGCCGAGGTGTCGCTGCCGGTCAGGAAGACGCCCAGCCAGCCGAGCATCGCGCTGAAGAACGGGAACATTGCGCCGGTGGCCGCGAAGGCGAGTCCCAACGTCGCGGTGGCTCCCGAGTAGTTCATCAGGAAGGCGAGGCCCAGCACGGCGGCCAGGGTGAGTTCGGCCAGCGCCAACTGCTTCGCCGTGTGGCGCAGCACGCGTCCGAACTGGGCGAACGAAAGGCCCGCCACCATGGATCCCAGAACGGCCGCAATCAGACAGGCGGTGCCGCTGGCGGAGAGCCACGTAAAGTTGTACACCGCCGCATAGGGCGCGGGACTGGCAACCACCGGTGGCATGCGCTGAACGGCATTGTGCAGGCCCGGCCAGTTCACCAGGATATTGAACTTGTTGAGCTCGGTCTGGAGCGGCTTGTAGCCCCACAGCAGAACGAAAGTGACCAGCAGCAAATAGGGCGCCCAGGCGAGCGCGATCTGGCGGCCGCTATGCTTGCGGGGCGGGCCTCCGCGCCGCCAGACGACGATCAGCAGCGCGCCCATGGCCGCCAGCGCCGCCAGAATGTCGGTGAGTTGCGGCCCCACGAAATTGGATACCAGGAATTGCGTGCCGGCGAAGGCGGCGCCGCACAAAGCGGCCGCGGGGAGCACGCCGCGCAGTCCCTTCCAACCGCTCATGACCAGGATCAGGTACGCCGGCACGAAGAGCGAGACAGGGGCACAGATCCGTCCCACCCCGGCGCTCAACCGGTCGAGCGGGAGTCCGGTGGTGACGGCCAGCGTGGTGATTGGGATCCCGATGGAGCCGAAGGCCACCGGGGCGGTGTTGGCCAGCAGACAGATGGCGGCGGCGTAGAACGGTTCGAAGCCGAGGCCGGTGAGCATGGCCGCCGCTACGGCCACCGGAGTGCCGAAGCCCGCCGCGCCCTCGATGAACGCGCCCAAGGCGAAGGCGATAAGCAGCGCCTGCAAGCGCCGGTCGCCGGTGAGGTGCCCGATGGAATCTTTCAGAATTTCGAATTTGCCGCTCTCCAGGCTGACGCGGTAGAGCAAAATGGCGCTGAACACCACCCACCCGATGGGGAAGAGGCCGAAGGCGGCGCCGCAGGTGATGCTGCCGGCGAGCACTCCCAGGGGCATGTGGTAGACGCCCGCGGCCACCATGATGGCGGCGGCGAGGCCGGCCAACGACGCCATCCAGGCGGGCTTGCGGAGCACGCCCAACAGCACCAGCAGGGTGAAAATCGGAATCGCGGCCATCAGTGCCGAGAGCGGCACACTATTGCCAATGGGTGTGTAGGTTTGCTGCCACATGGCGGAGTCTCAACCTTGAATGCGCTTCTCTTTCCCGCTCCAGAACGTCTCGCGCAACGCGCGCTTCACGATCTTGCCGGTGCCGGTCTTGGGCAGCGCGGTTTCGCCGATCTGGAAGCGGCGGGGCATTTTGAATTTGGCGATGCGCTCCTGGAGGAAGTCGCCAAGCGCGAGTGGATCCAGCGTGTGGCCGGGCTTCACCACCACGAAGGCGGCAGGGACTTCGCCCCACTCGGGGTCGGGCGCCGACACTACGGCGCACTCCAGCACGGAGGGGTGCGCGGCGATAGCGCGTTCCACCTCGATGGAGGAAATATTTTCTCCGCCGGAGATGATGATGTCCTTCTGGCGGTCCACGATTTGGATATAGTTCTCTTCGTCCCACACCGCCATATCGCCGGTGTGCATCCAACCGCCTGTCATCACGGATTCGGTGGCCCGTGGCTCCTTGTAATAGCCGTCCATGACGTTATCGCCGCGCATGACGATCTCGCCGATGGTTCGCATGTCGCGCGGAACAAGGTTCATCCCCAGATCCACCACGCGCACCTCGCAGCCGGGCAAGGGCCATCCTGCCATGGCGCGGTGGCGCAGGCGGTCCTCCTCATCCACAAATTGCACGGTGGATTTGTCGCGTGCGCTAGTGGCCACGGGCGCGCTTTCGGTGAGGCCATAGCCCGCCGCTACCACAGCCGGGGGCGGAAATACGGCTTCCATGCGGGCCACCTGCTCGGGGGAGGATGCCGCCCCGCCCAATAGGATCTGGCGCATGCTGGAGACGTCCCATTGGCCCAGTTCCGGGCAGTTGAGCAGGGCGTTCGCCATGGTGGGGACCAGCGACATGGAAGTGGCTTTCTCTTCCTGGATGAGGCGCAGCACGTGCGCCGGATCGAAGCGCCGCACCATCACCTGTTTGAGCCCGTGCAAGGTGGCGCACTGCGGGCGGCCCCATCCGTTGGCGTGGAAGAGCGGGATGGTGTGCAGCTCGACACTGGTCTCGTCGTTGTAAAAGGTGGCCGAGATGCTGAGCATGTGCAGGTAGAGGGTGCGATGGGAGAGGGTCACGCCCTTCGGTGTGCCGGTGGAGCCGGAGGTGTAAAACAGCTCGGCGATCTCGCGTTCGTCGAAGGTCAGGAGATCGGGCCGCTGGATGCGCCCGCGCGCCAGCAGTTCCTCGTAGGGCTCGCCGGATTCCACCCAGCGTTGCACACAGGGGCACGTCTGGCGCAAGTGTTCCACCACCGGTGCGAAATCGGCCTCGTAGACCAGGACGCGCGGTTCGGCGTGGTTGACGATGCCGTTCAATTCCGCGGCCGTCAGGCGCACGTTGAGGGGCATGACGATGGCGCGGATGAGGGGCGCCGCGAAATAACCTTCCAGCAACTGGTGGGTATTGAAGCTGAGGTAGGCGATGCGGTCGCCGGGCACGACGCCCTCGGAGAGCAGTCCGAAAGCGGCGCGTTCCACGCGTTCGCCGAATTCGGCGTAGCTGAAGCGGCGGTCGCCCGAGACGACGCCGGTTTTCTTGGCGTAGAGGTCCACTGCACGGTAGAGCGCTCTAATGGGTGTGAGAGGCAGGTGCATGACCTTGCGATTGTATCAGGGGGCAAGAAGAGTGACGCAGCCAAATCCTCCCCTGGCTGGGGCGAAGATCCACGCCCTGCCCGAAGAGGTCGCTTGAAAAGGGGCGGCAAATCGGTCACACTCAAACTCCCGGGGAGGTCCGGAAAGTTCGCGCGCCCCCCGGCGCCCTGGACACGGCCCGCAATTTGCCCGGCGCCTTCCCGCTAGCCCCGCTGGCTCGCCATGATCTTCAGATAGCGCAGGTGGAGCGCTTTGCGGTACGCCGCCAGGCTCAAGTGAGCCGACCTGGCGCCTTCCACCAGTTCCCGATCGGCCTCCACGGCCCCCGCGGTAAGGCGGCCGCCGGCGCGTTGTTCGTAGCTGGTGTCGAAGGCGAAGCCGAACAAAGAGACCGCAGGCGATGGCGTCGCGTAGTTATCGGGCAGTCCCAGCTTCTCGAATGGGAAACCGGATGCCCAATCGACGTGATAACCGATTTGCATGTTAGAAGGATTGACGGAAACCTGCGCATGAGTGACGCAGTTCCTGCCCGGGATCTTGTACCGGCTGCGTAACATTTCCGTCAGCATAGCCGCGGCGCGGACCTGGGCGCTGCCGGCACTGGTCTGGGTCTCGCCCGCTCCCGTCTGCGCTTCGAAAGAAATGCCGATGAAGCTCGCGTTCAGATTGACGTAGAAATACCGGTCATCGGCCCACACCGAGTGGCCCGCATGGTCGGCCGCATCGCTTTCGTTGACAATGCGGAATACGCGTCCGAAGCGATCGATCACGAAGTTATAACAGCGGCGGCGCCGGACGTAGTCCAGCAGGGATTCGCCCACCCGCTTCAACAGATTGTTCTGACTGGACTCGAACGGGGCTTGCAGGCTTTCGGTGGTGTGGTATACAATTCCGACCGGCTCGGAGCGCCGCTCGCCGCCGGTCCCCTCTGGGTTGACATATATATATGCCACATAAGCGCGCGGCCGGTGACTGACGGCATACTGGTTTTCGATGCGCAGGCCGTTGCTGTAGATCTCAAAGTGGCTATTCTTTTCCACCGGCCAGACGTCCGCCGCGACCCCTACCGCGACCCCTGCCGCGGGTTCCACACGATTGACACGCGGCGGCGTGGCCGTGGGCCGCACGGGCGAAGCGGCATTGGCCGCGCCGGGCATGCGCACCGACAGCGGCGCAACCACCAACCCGAGCCCCAAAAGAGTAAGAAGTCCGATTGTTTTTCGTGATTTCCAGCGGCTTGCCCGAGTCGGGGCCGGCGGAGGCGGGGCCACCGATTGGAGGTAGCGCAAGCGCCACACAGGGTCGCGAATCTGCCTGGCTGTCCAATCCACAAACGGCCGTTTAGGTTGACTTTCGTCTGGCTGCCGCATGACTACCCCATACTATCGGCCGAAGCCGCCAAATACCTTAGGGCCAACGCAGGGTAACCTCACATTGCCTGACTGGTAGAGGTGCCGCGTCGGTACTCCTGGCGGCCCCCGCTGCCCGGGCGCGGAGGCGTCGAGTGGAGAAGACTCGACGCTGCACGCAGCAGTGCGTGCGCCACGGCGGCAACTGCCAAGTTATTCTTGCCTGGGGCCTTAGTCGCCGCAACTACATAAATTTCGAAATCTTGGGCGAGAGAAATACGGCGCTCCACCTACTACTTAAGCGCTCCTGCAAAAAAGCAGGCGTGGCCCCGCACCTGGGGATGCCGTGTTTCGACGCGGCGCCTCTGGCCGGATCCCCAGTATCACGAGTGAACGTAACTCCATGAGCGAGCACAAACATGACGGTGCGAATCGTATGGAAACCGCGGAAGAGCGTGGGCAAAATCGAAAAGCTGGCCCGCCAGACCGCGGACCCGCTGGAGCGGCTGCGCTACGTGCGGCACCAGATGGACTTACGGGAGCCGCCCGGTCGATTCCGGTGGCGGCAAGTACGGAGGATCGCGGCATGGATATCGGCCGCAATCGGGGTGGCTCTTCTGGTCTGGCGGATACATTAGGAGAATTGGCAATGAGCAACGGAGAGCATGAAAGCAACCTGCCGCTTGGTCTGGACGTGGGTACCAGCCGCATCGTGGTAGCGCGCACCGCGGACAAGGCCCACCCGTCCCCATACGAGTCGCAATTGAACGCCTTCATCACCCTGCCGTATTCCAAGCTGGCGGAGAGCCTGTTGGAGCGGGAAGGTGTATTCCACGAGGTATTCGGCGGCGAGTTGTTGGTAACGGGCAATGACGCGCAGAAATTCGCCGAGGTCTTTCGCGTCGAGACTCGGCGGCCTATGTCCCGGGGCGTGCTGAACCCCCAGGAGCCGCACAGTCTGGCAGTGATACGCAGCATCATCGCGCGGCTGCTCGGAAAGTCCGGGGTGGCGGGGCGGAAGGTCTTCTTCAGCGTCCCGGCGCCGTGCCAGGAGAGCGACCCGGCGATCGCTTATCATGAAGCGTCCATCCGGCAGATTCTGACGCAGTTGGGCTTCGACTCCCAAGCCATTCAAGAAGGCTTGGCGGTAGTCTTCGGCGAGATGTCCAGTTCCAACTACACGGGAATCGGGATTTCCTGCGGCAGCGGTCTGTGCAACGTGTGTCTGGCCGTACTATCGGTGCCGGTGATCAGTTTCGCGGTTCCCAAGGCGGGCGATTTCATCGACGCACAGGCGGCGGCCGTCACCGGAGAATTGGCCACGCGCATGCGCGTACTGAAGGAATCCACCTTCGCCGTCAACGGACTTTCCGGCGACCGGGTGCAGAATGCGCTCACGGTGTATTACGACGACGTGATCCGGACGCTGGCGAATGCCCTGCGGTCCACCATTTGCTCCACGCAGCGCCTGCCCAAGCTGGACCAATCGGTGCCTATCGTCCTGAGCGGCGGGACGGCGATTCCAAAGGGCTTTTTAAAGCGTTTCACCACGGCGTTGCGGACCGAAGATTTCCCGATTAAGATTTCGGAAATCCGCCTGTCGGATGACCCGCTCAACTCCACCGCCCGCGGCGCGCTAATGGCCGCACTCTGTTAGACTCCCTGGACGCTGCCGCCCGGCGGGTCCAAGACACAGAAGTGGAGTAGCTTCTAAGCTCGGATTCTTTCGATTGGCCGATATTCGCGTGGATCTCTCACTTTCAAGTCGCACACGCGCATCGCAGTCCGTGCTGGACTCCGGGCGGTGAAGGTAGCATGATGGACGAAAGGGCGACGGCAAATGGATTTCGCGAATAAATATAATTTGATCGAATTGCTGGCAGGGGACGGCGTACAGAGTTATCGCGCGCTGCAGACCAGCACGGGCCGCGATGTGGCGGTGCATGTGCTGGTGGGCGGGAAGACTCCGGAGAACGAAGCCTTGCTGGTCCGGCTGCGGGCCATGGAGCCGCACTCGATGGCGAAGCTGATCGAGGTTGGCGAATACCATGGCGACACGTTCGTAGTGACGCTTGGGCCGCCGTACCAAGGGCTGGACGAGTGGCTGGCGGAGCAGGACGGTGCGGCGGCAGGGGCGCACGACTTCGGCAAAGCTGGCTTCTGGAAGCGTCCTGACGCTGGTTCACTAGCGGCAGTGCCGGTGCCTGGCGTGCCGCCAGTTGCCGCGGCGACCACACAGTTTGCGCCCCTGCCTCCGGTGCCGGGCGTGCCGCCAGTTGCCGCGGGGACCACACAGTTTGCGCCGCCCCCGCCGCTGGCGCATCCGGTAGCGCCGTCGTCATCAGAACCGGGCGAGTTCACGCGGATGTTCCAGAGTCCGGTTGCGCCGCCTTCGCCGGTGCCTGGCGTGACGCCAGTTGCCGCGGCGACCAAACAGTTTGCGCCCCTGCCTCCGGTGCCGGGCGTGACGCCAGTTGCCGCGGCGACCAAACAGTTTGCGCCCCTGCCTCCGGTGCCGGGCGTACCGCCAGTTGC
>JANYJN010000111.1 GCA_025358475.1 Candidatus Solibacter sp. | reverse complement strand
AGGTAGACCAGGTTCAGCAGCCCGCAATACAGCATCACGCGCCCCGGGCCGCCAAGCCAACGCGCGATCTCCCTTGGTGTCCACGCCGCGGGCCAGCCGTTTCCAGGGCGATAAATCCACTCATACGCCAGCAGCACGATGGGCAGCGTAAGCGCCATCTCCTTCGAATTCAGCGCACAGAGGTATAAGAACATCACCAGCGCCGTTTCGCTGCCGCGCAACAGGCGGCCCTGGGCGCGAACCCGCGCGTAGCAGAGGAACGCACCCATATAGAACGAGAAACAGAGCACGTCGTAGATGAAGGCCGTGTTGTAGTAAAGCATGCTCAACCCGGCGTGATAGGCCACTATCAAAGTGGCGAGCCCGGCCTGCAACTCGCCGCACCCGATGCGTAGCGCAAACCGGTACATCAGGTACAGGTTGCCCAGCAGGATGGCCAGCATCACCGCATGGTAGGGAATCGGATTCAATCCGAAGAAGTGGTACAGCGGGAGGTAGAAGAAACCCGCCATCGGACGGTAGGCTCCGTGCCAGGGCAGTAACAGATCGAGCAACAGCCGGGCCGGCGCCGGCCTCCAACAGCCCACCATGTTCATCATGTCATCGGCCCCGAATCGCGCCCACAGGCCGTTCCCGTTGAAGTAGAGAAAATAAGCCAGAGTCAGCAGGGCGAACGCAGGTTTGCGCCATCGGCCGCTGCCCGCATTCTGCTCGCGTTCTATCGCGGCTGATACCATGCGCTCATGTTAACTACTTTCCGGCGTACTTGGCGCGCTGCCGCTACAGGGCCAGGAGGCGGGAACGCGGACGGGCCACCCGCGCCTTGAGGCGGTCTTCGCGGCGGCGGATTTCCGGGGTGTCTTCGAACTCGAGGGCGTTGCGCGTCATCTCGAGCGCCATGACGTAGTTTTTCTCGCGGTGCTCGTAGTGTTTGGCGATCTCTTCAAAGGCCCGCACGCGATACGGATTGCGCGCGGCGGCGAGTTCGGTGAGCACGGCGAGCGCGGCATCGTCGCGGCCCGCGCGGCGTTCGATCGCGGCCACATCCCACATGGTGCGGAAGCACAAATCGTCGGGCAGCCCCATCTGTAGCGCGCGGCGGAACAGGCGCAGGGCTTCGTCCTGGCGCTCCGCCTGAAGTAGCCAGCGGGCCAGGCCGATCAGGTCGGCGCCGTGGCGGACATCCACCTCCTCGGGCGAGCGGAAAGCGAAGGGCACGATAGCGGTCAGGCAGGCCAGGGAGAGGATGTCGATAGCGTTGTGGTGGAAGATGGGGACCACCTGGAAGGCCTTCTGGCTGCGCAGAAAATCGAAGTACACGTAAGGAATCATTTCACCAGGCAGATCGCCCTGGCGCTCCACGCCGAGGATGCGGTTTTCCAGATCCACCAGGCGGCAGCTTTCCAGACGCAGCTTCCACAGTCGGCGCGCCCCGAAGAGTAGATCCAGGTGCTGCATGCGGTCGAAGGGATGGCGCGCCCGCACCATGCGGAAGCGGGTTTCCAGCAGGGGTTGGTCGTAGGACTTGCCGTTGTAGGTGATGAGAACGTCGAACTGCGCCAGATACTCGGTTAGACGATACAGCAGCGACGCTTCCTCGCCGTAATCCCGCATGAAGAACTGGCGCAGGCGGAAACCGGTGGCATCGATGGAGCCGACGCCGATGAGGAAGGCGTAGGTGCCGGTGCCGCCGGCGAGGCCGGTGGTCTCCGTATCGAGAAAGGCCCAACGGGTGGGATGCGCGCTGGTCACGGTCCCGGCGGACAGCGGGTGGAGCAGGTCGTCGGGGAGTTCGGCAAGATCGGAGATGTAGACGCTGCCGTGGCGGCGGTGGCGTTCCCAAAGCTTTTCGGTTTCGAAGTGCTGCCCAAGGGGCGTGGTCACCACTTCGCCGGAGAGCATTTCCTCGATGAACTGCCCGTCGGGTCGCGACCGGGTGCTCAACGGAGGACGCGGCGGCGGGGCCGGGTTCGCGTACTTGCGGTCCACCCGCGCGATCCGCTGGCGAAGGGCGGCGAGTTGTTGCTGAATATCCTCCATTCGCTTTTTCTTTGCCTAATATAGCATTGCATGCCGGCGCCGATGCCGGGGCCGCCAGTTGGTATATTCAGAAGGTGATTCAAAGCGCAGTCGTTCCCGTTGCGGGTCTGGGAACCCGCCTGCTGCCGGCCACCAAGTCGCAGCCCAAGGAAATGCTGCCGGTCGCGCGCAAACCGATCGTGCAGTATGTGGTGGAAGAGTTGGTTTCCAACGGTATCGAGCAGATCCTGTTCGTCACCGGACGCAGTAAAGGCTCCATCGAGAACCACTTCGACCACGATCCGGAACTGTTCCAGGCACTGACTCAAGCCAACAAGCAGGATTTGCTGCGGGAACTGGAGTTTGAGGCGCTGAAAGCCAACTTCTTTTACACGCGGCAGCGATTGCAGCGCGGGTTGGGCGATGCCATTCTGTGCGCCGAGAACTTCGCGGGTGAAAAACCTTTTCTGGTGGCGCTGGGCGATTCGATTCTCGGTTTGAACGCGGTTTCGCGGGCGGTCAGCCGGATGGCGGATGTGTTCGATGCCAAGCGGGCGAGTTGCGTGATTGCGGTGGAAGAAGTGCCCAGCGAAGAGACGTCGCACTACGGGATCGTGCAGCCCGCCTCTGGAGCGGACGACGTTTTCCGCATCGTGAACCTGGTGGAAAAGCCGGCGCCCAAGGACGCGCCCAGCAACCTCGCCATCGCCGGGCGATACATTTTCTCGCCGGTGATCTTCGACATGATCCGCCGCGTGCAACCGGATAAACGCAATGAGATCCAACTGACGGACGCCATCCAGTTCATGTGCGACGAAGGGCGCCGCGTGCTGGCCGTGAAACTCACGCCTGAGGAAAAGCGCTACGACATAGGCAATTTCCCGAGCTACTTCGAAAGTTTCGTGGAGTTTGCGCTGGCAGATCCGCTGTACGGCGCGGATTTCCGGATCGCGCTGGAGCGCCTGCTGGCGAAAACGCCCGCCAAGGTCTGAGCCCAAGAGTTTGAACAAGACCAGGCTGTTTTTTCTGTTGCTGTTCGCGCTGCTGGTGGCGGCGCGAATGTGCCACGTCGAAATCCTGTGGGCCGAGGAGACGCTGCCGCTCGCGGCGGCGCAGCAGATGCGCGCGGGCCAAGTGCTGTACCGCGACATCTGGTTCGATAAGCCGCCATTGGCGCCCGTGCTTTACACTGTGCTGGGGGGCGAGGCGGGGTGGCGGTTGCGCTTCGCGGGCGCGCTTTATGCCTGGCTCTGTTGTTGGATCGCGTGGGGCTTCGCGCGCCACCTGTGGGGCCGGCGCGAAGGGTTCTGGGCTGCGGGGCTGCTGGCCTTCTTTCTAATCTTCGATTTCCCTTCCTCGGCGATTCCTCTGGCGGCCGATCAATTGATGCTGGCGCCGCACCTGGCGGCGGTGTGGATGGCGTACCGGCGGCGTCCGCTGTGGGCGGGAGCCCTGGCTGGCGTGGCGTTCACGGTTAGCCCCAAGGGGGTGCTGGTGCTGGCGGTGTGCGCATGGTGGGCGCCATCCTGGGCCTTGCTGGCGGGGTTTGCGGGAATAACGGGGGCGGCTTCAGCCTGGATGTGGAGTGCCGGAGCGCTGCCCGGATATTGGGACGAGGTCTGGCGCTGGGGGCGGGTCTACGCGGCGGCCACGTTCGTGGAGGCGCCGCTGAAGAACGGCTTGCTCCGCACCCTGAACTGGGCGGGTTTTCACGCTGCCGTGGTGATCGCGGCCGTTGTAGGACAGGCATCCCGGCCTGTCTTTGCAGAGCGCCGGCGGTGGCTCGTGTGGCTGCTCATTTCCCTCGCCGGTGTCGCGGCGGGTCTGCGCTTCTTCCCGCGGTACTATTTCCAGGTTCTGCCGGTAGTGGTCCTCCTGGCGGCGCGCGGATTTGCGGAGATGCGCGGGCGTCGCCGCCTGGTGGCGTTACTGCTGCTGATTCCGCTGGCACGCTTTGCGCCTACCTATTTTATGGCGGCGCGCGATGCCGGGTGGCGGGATACGGCGATGGATCGCGACAGCCGCGCCGCTGCCGCCATGGTGAGCGCGGCGGCCAAGCCCGGGGACACGCTGTTCGTATGGGGGTTCCGGCCGGAGATCTACGTCTACTCACACCTGCCGGCGGCCACGCGATTTCTGGATTCGCAGCCCCTGACGGGCGTCCCGGCCGACCGGCATCTGACGCAATCCACGCCGGTGGAGACCCATGAATCGCTGGCGCGGCGCGCCGAGTTGGCGGCGTCACGCCCCACGTTTGTGGTGGATGGACTGGGCGAATACAATCGGCGCCTTGCGCTCACCGAGTTCGGCGACCTGCGAGCATGGATGGCGGTTTATCGCGAGGTGGGCCGCAGCGCGGGTAGCGTCATCTACCGGCGGGAGTAGGACCACTGGCGACCGGCGTTTGTTACCATGCCCCCTAAACCCCTCCCGTGAGGTCGGGGTTGCGCCCAACAGCACAACTTCAGACGGTCCTAGACCTAGCTAGGGCGGATGCTCGGAGTGGCGCAATCGTATACCACCGAGGGATTATACTTACCATCTGAGGTTTCTACCCCCCTCTGTACCAGTACAGCAGGCCCTATGCAGCCGGAGCTTTACGGTCTACACTCACGGTGGATGATACTGCGATGGGGGTTTTATTTCGCGATTCTAGCGGCGCCGGCAATGGGCGCGTCCATCCTCGACGCATCGGCCCTCGACGCATCGGCCCTCGACGCATCGGCCCTCGACATATCGGCCCTCGACGTATCGGCTAAGACCAGCACCGTGGTGCACACGGGCGATACGCTGATTTTCCAGTTGTTGACGGGGAGCTTCGGCGTGAACGCCGCTCTGCAACACCAACCCTTGTATCCCACGGACGTGAACTTCGCCTTAGTATCGGCTCCGCTGAACGGGTTGGCAGGGTTCGCCGCCACTTTGGAATCGGCGGACGGGAAAGTGGCGTTAGCGCTTGGCGACCTGACTTTCGGGCTGGGCAATTTCCAGAGTAGCGGGTATACAGGTGCCGTTTCGGTCCTGAAAGGCCACCTGAATCTGTCCCTACTGGATTCGGAACGACTGTTCAGTGCATCGTCCGTGGTCATCGCTTTACAGAACAAAGGCTCGGATGTCACGGTAGGCTTGGCGCCCTACTTTCTGCGGCAGAGTCTGTTCGCCAGCCTGTCGGGGGGGGCGCTCAGTGTAGGGGCGATACCAGGTTCAGTGGAACTGGGAAGCCCCCATAATCCAGTAAATTTGAAGCATTTCGGGGCAGCGGGGACTTCGGCGGCCGATTCGCCGGTACCGGAACCCCAGACCGGGAGGCTGTTTTTTGCGGGAGGGGTGCTCCTGTGCGGGCTCTCCGCGGTTCTGGCACGCGTTTCCCGTGGGCGTAAACAGGGCTACCGTGCGAAAAATCAACCATTTGCATCCGCTAATCCACTCTGATATCATCTTTATGGCAGATCGGAATCCCCCCTTGAAGTGCCGCAAATCCACAACGGAGTAACAAAATCAACTGAATGAGCTTCACCGTATTTCTTGGTAATCTCCCTACCTGGGTCACCGCCGACGATATTAAACAATGGTTAGCCGCTGAAGATCTGGTGGCCGATGGCGTCAAAGTGATCCGCAACCACGAAACGCAGGAATCCAAGGGCTTCGCATTTGTCGAAGCGCCCACGAACGACGAAATGCAATCGATCATTCGCCGTTTTGACCGCGCCCCCCTGGAAGACCGGTTGTTGCGCGCCAATCCGGCGCAGCCGCCGAAAGGCAAGGATGCTCCCCGTGGAGCGGCGGCGCCGTCGCAGCAGCCCGCGGCACCCAATGCCATCCGAACCGAACAACGTCCCGATCGCAAAAAACGCGGTGGACGAAATCGCGAGCAGTCGCCGCGTAGCGCATTTGCTACCGAGCTGGCGAAGGTCCTGTAAGTCAGGCCTCGCCTGCCCGGGCGGCGCCGGCCACCCCTGGTCTGCAGTCCACACCTGTGAACGCCAGTCACAATCACCGTTCATTTATCCCTCCTATTTTCAATCTGTCGCAATTGGTCTCAAGCGTGCCCTTTGGCGTAGCATGAAATACTCCTGGCTGGGCTGTCTTTTGTTGGGCGGCCAACTTTTCGCCGGAACCCAAGACTCCGATCTGAACGTAAACCGGCGTTACACGGTCGACACGGTGATCGTGGCCGGAAAGGGCTGGAAGACCAACGTCGCCGATCAGCAGACGGACAAGTTCAGTTCCGGCCTGCGCAAGGATCTGGCGGTGTTGGTGGGGCAGAAGCTGAATCCCGGCATTCTGGACGGGTTGGCGGCGCGCCTCAAGAAGGAATTCTCGGCACGCGAGGTGAGCCACCACGTGCTCCGCGGCGACACGCCGGATCATGTTCGCGTGGAATTCGAGATCATGCCGGCGCACTACGGCGTCGACGCCACAGTGACCAAATTCCTATACGATTCCCAGCAAGGCTGGAGTGGGGCGGGTTCCGTGGGGTTCACCGTACGGCAGAACAGTTTCGGTTTCGGATTGGCCAGCGACGGCGACACGCTCAACGAGCGGTTCGCCGGCATCTCCGCGCGCTACGAAAACAAACACCTGGGAAGCGATCGCCTGGGCCTGCGATTCCAATTCGAGAGTTATCACGACCAGTGGAACCAAGGTACCTTGGACGCGCTGGCGGCGCACCCCGGCCAGACTTCGGATGCCTACCGCACCCGGCAGAACTTCGAGCCGACCGCCACCATCAGCCTGGCCAAGCCCCTGACGCTTGAGATCGGAGTGGGCTTCCAACGCTTTCAGAGCCAGTTTCCGGCCGGTCATACCGAGGGCTCTAACGCCTTGATTTCCACGCTGCGCTATCATCGGCGTTTGCCGGACTCGGAATATCAGCAAGACGTGTATGCGGACTATACCTTGCGTGCGGCCGCCAAACTCCTGGACAGCGACTTCGTCTATACCTCGCACCTGGCCGGACTCCACTACCGCGTCGCGCACGGCAAGCACCAGTTGATGGAGCAGGTTGTGGCCGGGACCATCAGCGGCCGGGCGCCTCTGCCGGATCGCTTCGTGGCCGGCAATAGCTTTTACCTTCGCGGCTGGAACAAATACGAAATCGACCCGATTGGGGGAAACCGCCTGGTCCACAACACCGTCGAGTACCGGTATGGACCTTTCCAGGCGTTTTACGATGCGGGTGCGGTCTGGGATAGCGGACAGCCGGCTACGCCGCGGCACTCGGTTGGCGTGGGCTTGAAGGAATCGATCTTTTCACTCGCCGTCGCCTTCCCGGTCAAATCGGGACACATCGAACCGGTGGTCATGATAGGCATGATTTATTGATGAAAACCCGCCCGCGGGAGACAAGGATCAGCCGCAGGAGCTGGCTTCTGGCCGGCCTTACAATTCCTCTGTTCTCCGCGCGCGCGGCCGAATCCATGAAGGTGACGTACGACGGCGACAACTTGCACGTCGCCGCCCCCACGCTGCACTTCCTCACCGGAAAGCCGCTGGAGCGCCTGAAATACGGCGACGTGGTGGCGTACGTGGCACAACTGGAACTGCTCAACGAGTCGCGCACGGCAGTGGTACGGCCACAGAAGGGCCGCTTCGTAGTGAGCTATGCTCTTTGGGAGGAGAAGTTCTCCGTGACCCAATTAGTGAGCACGCCATGGGGCACACCGGCAGGCGCCGTGCGTACGGTCGAAGGGCTTTCGGCCGCGGCCGCCGAGACCTGGTGTTTTGCCAACCTGGCGCTCAGCACTTTGGGCCTCTCCCCCGATCTGTACTACTGGCTGCGCCTGGAACTGCGGACCGGTACGGAACGCGACTTTGCCGATGAGAACAAGATTGGGATCAGTATTCACGATCTCATCGACTTGCTGGGCCGCAAGAACACCGAAGTCACCCATTGGGGACCGCTGGAGACGCGCGTGCGTCTGGCCGATCTGCCCCGTTTGGCAGGCCGCGGGTCGCGAAACGGGTGAACCGCCTTCGCAACAGGCTGGTCCTGATCTTTCTGGCGGCCACGCTGGCCCCCCTCGCCGCCACCATATGGATTACCACCTCGCTGCTGGAAGAGAGCATCGACACCTCATCCACCGCCCGGCTGGACACGCTTTCCAAATCGCTCAAAGTCACCGCCCGCGAGTTCTACGAGCGCGCTAGCGAAGATCTCAAGCGCCAGGCGCAAGCCGGCGCGATCCAACCGC
>JANYJN010000092.1 GCA_025358475.1 Candidatus Solibacter sp. | reverse complement strand
CGGCTGATTGAATCCGTCAAAGCCGGGCAGGACTGCTTCCTCATGTGCCGTAGGCCAGGCCGCGGCCGAACCCTCGATGGCGACGCCCATCGCCGCCGCCGCCGGTAGCGCAATTTCCTGTACGGCGGGCATGGTATTGTGCGGCGGCTGCTGCCAATAGGTGTACCCGATGTGGGTCTGATCCATCATGTGGTTCCACTTGCCATTGGCCAGGGTGTGGTTGTAATAATCCGTGAGGTCGATATCGGCCTGAAACAGCGCGCGGGTCTGCGCGGCCATGTCGTTGGCGCTGGCGCGCCCTTGCGCGGCATACAGGCGATTCTTCGCCGCCGTGACGTAGAGTTCCGTCACCAGCACTGCGGCTTTCGCGGGATGGGTTACCAGTTGGAAGAACGCGTCGCGGGCGTTCTCCGGCAGGGCGGCGGAAATCTTCTCGGCCGCGGCCACCATCGTCTTATATTCGGCCACCACGCGGTCCGCCTCCTGGTAGTCAAGCAGGCTGTAGGTGGCGGGTTCCAGCAATTCGGGCTTGCGCCGCCCGTTGTACTTCAGCGTCTGGGAGACGATATCGGCGATCTCCGCCGCATGTGCGCCGCCGAATTCCCGCTCCGCCCACTGCCGCGTGAATTCGCCGATCTTTTCCTTCGGCCAGCGCTTCGGGTCGCGCGCGAAATTCAGGAAGAAATCGATCGGGAACTCCATCGGCTTGAGATCGCCCACGTTCACGATCCAAACTCTATCCGCGCCGTATTCCAGCGCCAGGTTCATTTGCTCCCATATCTTAGGAATAGGATTGGTGTCGATCCATTTATAGTTGCGCGGGCCGCCCACGTAATCGAAGTGATAGTAGACGCCGGCCCCGCCGCTGCGTTTGCGTTCCTCCGCCGTCGGCAGGCGGCGGATATTGCCCCAGTTATCGTCGCACCACAGCAACGTTATATCGTCCGGCACGCGCATTCCATTGTCGTAATATCCCTGGACCTCCTTATAAAGCGCCCACATTTGAGGCACCGCGGCGACATTGGGGTTGACCTCCGCCGCCAGTATCTTGCGTTGATCCGCCACGATCTGTTCCAGCAGCGCGATATTGGCCGCCATGCCGGTCCCGGCCATCGGCATGTCGCCATCGCCGCGCATGCCGACGGTGGTGATGCTCTCGAAATCCTTATTGCGCTTGACGCCTTCCTCCCAAAACTGGCGCAGCACTTCGGGGTTCTTCGCGTAGTCCCACGGGCCCTTGCCGTGCCGCTTCCATTCCTGCTGGGCGCGCAGCATGGGCTCGTGATGCGAAGTGCCCATCACGATGCCCCATTCGTCGGCGACCTTGGGATTCAGCGGATCGTCCTCATTGAAGGCGTTGCCCCACATGGCGGGCCACAGATAGTTGCCCTTCAATCGAAGGATCAGCTCGAAGACCTTTTCATAGAACTGATGGTTAAAAGTGCCGTACTTCTCTTTCACCCAGCCGCTCAGCGCCGGCGCTTCGTCGTTGAGGAAGATGCCGCGATACTTCACCGCTGGTTCGCCTTCGCCGTATTTGCCGGCCTTCACAAAGAGGGCATCTTTGTGTACCACGGGAACGTCCGCCCAAAAATACCAGGGCGAAACGCCGATCTGTTCGGAGAGATCGTAGATGCCGTAGATCGTGCCGCGTTTGTCGCTGCCGGCGATGACCAACGCGCTCCCCACGCCGGGCAGCGGCCGGGCCACCACCTGAATCAGGAACGCCTCCCATTTGCCGGTGATCTGTCCGGCGTCGATCTTGCCCTCGCGGATCAGCCGGTCTATCAGCGCGCTCTTGCCAATGGTGCCGGCCAGCACGGCGTTCGCGCCCAGGCTCTTGTCGTCGTGCGCCATCGCCGGAGTGTAGCCGGTGACGCGGGTCACATCCTCCGCCAGATCGCCGGCCGCGCGCAGCACGCCCGCGTAGTCGCCGGAATCGACATAGACGGCCGCGGCTGCCTTGGCCACCACCAGCGGGAAACTGCCGCCGCCATTCACCGTCTCGACGTAGCGGGCATGGCCCAGCGCAAAGGCGTTGCCAGCCAGACAGAGGCTGAGCGCGAGCAGTTTCACTGTGCGCTGCCTTTCTGCGCCGTACGGACCACAGCCTGGAACGCGGCCTTCGGCTGACCCTGCCGGTCGAACAGCAGGGGATAGCTGGTTCTTCCCTGCACCGGCCAGTTATTCAGCCACGAGTCGCCATCGGTAACGCCCCAGAAAGTGATCCGCGATACGGTGCCGCGGTACTTGCAGAACACCGCAAATAGATCGGCATACCGCCGTGCCAGTGCATGCTGCACCGCGTCCGGCAGCCCCGCGGCATAAGGATTGAATTTGGCCTGCGCCTGCACGCTGAGCCCGACGTCCGCGGTTTGTTGCCCCGAGACCGCCGGAAGCATGTCCACATCCAGTTCGGTGATATTCACTTTGATACCGAGCTCTTTGAAAGCCAGGATGGTGGCCTCCTGCTGCTCGATGGTGGGCCATTCCATTTTGTCGTGCCCTTGCAGGCCGATGGCGGTTACCATGGCTCCGCCCGCCTTCAGCTTCTTGACCAGTTCCACCGCGCCGTTGCGCTTGGCCGGGTTCTCCACCGAATAATCGTTATAGTAGAGTTCCGCTTTGGGGTCGGCTTCGTGGGCGAATTCGAAGGCCTTGAGGAGGTAGTCCTCGCCGATGATCTTGAGCCATGGCGTTTGGCGCAGCGTGCCGTCTTCGTTCAGCGCCTCATTGACCACATCCCAGCCTCCAATCCGGCCCTTGTAACGCCCCACCACCGTCTGTATGTGCTCGCGCATGCGCTTCAGCAACCCCTCGCGGTCTAATGGCGCGCCCTTGTCGTTCTGGAAAACCCATCCCGGCACCTGGCTGTGCCACACCAGCGTGTGCCCGACGATGAACATATGGTGCTTCTCGCCGAACGCCACGTACCGGTCCGGCGCTTCGAACGCATAAGCGTCCGGGCGCGGGTGAACGGCCTCCCATTTCAGAACGTTTTCCGGACTGATGGTGTTGAACTGCGCTCGCACGATGGCCACGCCTCGTGTATCCCGTTCTTCGAACTGGGCCTGATTGAGCGCCGCTCCGATATGAAAATATCCCTTGAACACATCTTTCAGGGCGGCCGGTGTCTGCGCATTCGCCGCCAGACCCGTCATTAGAACGGTAATCAATGTGGATTTTACAGTCATTTTGGAGCCTCCTGGGTATCGCTGCTTCACGGTCGCCGCTCCGGCGAGCGCCGCGACCCAATCCGAGCCGCGGCCGTGGTGCCCTCTGGGCCGGGCGCGGTCTTCCTACTCGCTAACTCAACTTTTCAAACGTCATACTAAGCCGGAGCGAATTTCGTCCTCCGCTTCGCCAGTTCATCCTGAATCTGTAAGTTCAGGCAGCGGGCAGCGTGGCGTTCCGATAGGGTTCAGCTTGGCTGGCGGAGGGCATATAGTTGTGGACTACAACTATAGCGTGTGGACGCGTCGAGTTAAAGGCGTACCGTGGCGTGCGGTATTCTCGGAGAAGGAGCGAAGATCATGGCGAGTCTCGATTGGTCACAATGCCCCGCCGTGGAGAGCATCCCCGGCAAGGTCAGCGGCGCTTGGGTGTTGCGGGGAACCCGTATGCCCGTCGCCGCGATTTTCGAAAATATTCAAGCTGGAGCCAACATCGACGACATCATGGAATGGTTCGACGGCCTGGACCGCGAGCAGGTCAAGGCGGTAATCGGTTTCGCCGCCCGCAGTCTCGATAAAGCGCCCGCTTACCTGCCGTAGATGCTTATTCTTTTCGATCAGGCA
>JANYJN010000061.1 GCA_025358475.1 Candidatus Solibacter sp. | reverse complement strand
CGGTAGATATGCGGCTTGCTGCCGTAGAGCAGGTGCCTGAGGTGACGGTCTTCCGGGGTCATCGGGCAGCGGTTGGGAGTATTGCGCAGGGTACGCCGGCAAGATCCCGCTCAGCGCGGGGCATGGTACCTAACGCGATATTCCATGAGCGGCTTCGAATTCGGCGAAAAACTGCTCAGCGTCGCGCCCTTTTCCCTGCCTGGCCGGGTCCAGGCCCTGGGGAATCCCTTCGCGAACATCGGCGCGGGCGGCGATGTCGAGCAACCGTTGATACGCTCCGGCATCCTGGACGATGGCCTCGGCCTTGCCTTTTACTGTCAGCACCACTGGCCGCTTGCTTTTCTTGAGGTGCTTTATAAAATCCCCTGAGCACCGGCGAAAAGTGGTGAGCGATTGAATATCTTTGGTGATGTCGAGCATATTTTTTCCTACCGTTATTTAAGCACCTTTCCAGGTGCTGGCGGACCCAGAAGGTAGTCGCGGCCGGACCCTGGAAAAGAAGGCCCATCTGCGCTCGGATGGACAAGGCAGAGCCTTATCCCACAAGCAGGCCCTACAATAAAATCATCTTGCTTGAGCGCGTCTTCCAAACCATCGAGCGGCATCGCATGTTCGCCCCCGGCGATCGCGTCGCCGTGGCCGTCTCGGGCGGCGCCGATTCCGTGTGCCTGCTGCACGTCCTGCTCGATCTCGCACCCCGGTTGGATCTGACCCTCAGCGTGCTCCACGTCAACCACAACCTCCGCGGCGACGCTTCCCGCGCCGACGCCGAGTTCGTCCGCTGGCTGGCCGCCGGTCTGAATCTCCCCTTCACACTGCGCGACCTCGATCTCTCCAACTCGCCCGGGAACCTGGAGCAGTCCGCCCGCAATGCGCGGCTGGCCTTTTTCCATGAGCAACTGGCTAGCGGACTGGCCAGCCGGGTCGCGCTCGGGCACACACGCTCCGACCAGGCGGAAACCGTCCTGTTCCGTTTACTGCGCGGCTCTGGGGCCACCGGACTCGCCGCCATCCGTCCAGTCACGAGCGGCGGCATCGTCCGCCCGCTGATCGAGATCGAACGCTCCGAGATCGTTGATTTTCTGGGCGACCGCGGCATCCCCTGGCGTGAAGACTCGAGCAACGCCACGCTCGATTTCGCCCGCAACCGCATACGTCACCAACTGCTCCCTCAACTGGCCCGCGAGTGGAACCCAGCCCTGGCCGAAACCCTGGCGCACACGGCCGATCTCTCACTCGCCGAGGAAGCCTATTGGCAGGCCGAGATCGACCGCCTCGCCTGCCTACACCTGACCTTCCGCGATGGCGGGATCCTCATGTCCGCGGCCACCCTCGCCGCCCTCCCCCTGGCCGCAGCCCGCCGGTTGGTCCGCCATGCCATCCAACTTGCCAGTGGCGGCCACCGCTCCAGCGACTTCCGCCACGTTGCCAGGGTCCTGGCACTGGCTGCGGGGAACCAGGGCACGGGACGCACACAGCTCCCCGGGATCGAAGTCCGCCGCTCCTTCGATTGGCTTTATTTCGTCGCATCAGCCGCGCCAGCCGTGGCTTACTCCGTGCGGCCCGCCGTATCGGGAACCACCCTAGTACCTGGCACTGCTTGGGCGATTTCGCTGGAACTGCTGGAAAACCGGGAAACCACCCGATTCGCGGATAACGTATATAATGAGCAGGTAGGTCGTCTCGACTGGAATCGGCTGTCCGGACCTCTGGAATTGCGGAGTTGGCGGCCGGGAGACCAGTACCAGCCCGTGGGGATCCCCGCCGCGAAGAAGATTAAGACGCTCTTCCAGCAGGCACGCATTCCGGTGTGGGAGCGAGCGCAGTGGCCGGTGCTGACGGATGCGGAATCCATCGTCTGGGTTCGCCGGTTCGGGACCGCCGCGGGGGTTACAGCCGGTATCGAGAGCTCGAGGGTTCTGGCCGTCGGCGAGTTAAAAGTCCGGTGCTGAGAGTATTGGAATCGCGATAGCATCGGGCGGCGTCTACTGATATAGCGACCGGTACGGAGGTTTCGTGAACTCGAACGTAAAGACATTAATCTTCTGGGTGGTTTTGATCTGTGTGGTGGTGCTGCTATTTGCGGTTGTCCGCACCGGCCAGGGAATCAAGGAAGACTCCATCAGTTTTACCCAGTTCCTGGAGAAGGTGAAAGCCGGTGACGTCAAAGAAGTCACCATCGCGGACCGCGATGTCCACGGCGTCTACCAGAATCCCAACCAGGGATTCCACACCCAGGTGCCGGCCAATTATCCCCCCCTCTACGACCTGCTGAATGACAAGAAGGTCAACACGAACATTAAGGACACCTCGTCGGGCGGATGGGTCTCCATCCTGCTGAACGCATCCCCGTTCATCGTCCTGCTCGCCTTCTGGATTTTCATGATGCGGCAGATGCAGAGCGGAGGAAACAAGGCCCTGAGTTTCGGCAAGAGCCGCGCCCGCCTCCACTCCACCCAGCAGAAAAAGGTCACGTTTAAGGACGTCGCCGGCGTGGAAGAGGCCAAGGAAGAACTGCAAGAGATCATCGAATTTTTGCGCGAACCGCAGAAATTCCAGAAGCTGGGCGGGCGCATTCCCAAGGGCGTCCTGCTGATCGGGCCCCCCGGAACCGGCAAAACCCTGATGGCCCGCGCCATCGCCGGCGAAGCCAGCGTACCGTTTTTCTCCATCTCCGGCTCGGACTTCGTCGAGATGTTCGTCGGCGTGGGCGCGAGCCGTGTTCGCGACCTTTTTGAACAGGGCAAGAAGAATGCGCCGTGCATCATCTTCATCGATGAAATCGACGCGGTGGGCCGCCATCGCGGCGCCGGCCTGGGCGGCGGACACGACGAGCGCGAACAGACGCTCAACCAGTTGCTAGTGGAAATGGACGGTTTCGAATCCAACGAAGGCGTCATCCTGGTGGCGGCCACCAACCGCCCGGACGTGCTGGACCCCGCGCTGCTCCGCCCCGGCCGTTTTGACCGCCGCGTAGTGGTGGGCCGTCCCGACGTGCAGGGGCGCGAGGCAATCCTGCGCGTCCACACGAAAAAGATCCCGCTGGGGGACAACGTGGATCTCAGCGTCCTGGCCCGCGGTACGCCGGGACTGGCGGGAGCCGATCTGGCCAACCTGGTCAACGAATCCGCGCTCAACGCCGCCCGCCAGAATCGCAAAGTGGTCATGATGCTGGATTTCGAACTCGCTAAGGACAAGATCCTGATGGGGGCCGAGCGCAAGAGCATGGTGATGAGCGAGGCCGAGAAGCGTAACACGGCCTATCACGAAGCCGGACACGCCCTGGTGGCCGCGAGCCTACCCAACGCCGACCCGCTGCACAAGGTCACCATCATCCCGCGCGGTATGGCGCTGGGCGTCACGATGCAGCTTCCCATCGACGATAAGCACTCCTACGACAAGGAATACCTGCTGTCGCAACTCGCCATCCTCATGGCCGGCCGCATCGCCGAAGAGAAGTTCATGCACCACATGACCACAGGCGCCGGCAACGATATCGAGCGCGCCACGGACCTGGCCCGCAAGATGGTGTGCGAGTGGGGCATGAGTGAGCTGGGGCCGATGAGCTACGGCAAGAAGGAAGAGCAGATCTTCCTGGGCCGCGA
>JANYJN010000036.1 GCA_025358475.1 Candidatus Solibacter sp. | reverse complement strand
AGAAGGAGAGTTGCATCGCACCGCCCATCAGCTCCTGAAGGCTCGTGGAGTCCATCCGGAATTCGCCGTGGTGGATGACGCCGGTCTGCCGGTGGTGGGAGTGGAGACGCACGAATTTCGCAACGGCGGCGTCGAGATCGTCGCGCTGCTGAGCAACCCCCAAATGCGCGTGGATGAGTTGGGGCCGCCGGAGTTTCGATCGAACCGGCGATTCGAGCAGCCACGTGCGGTACGGCTAGTGCTGCCGGCTGAGTGGTACGTCTACGACATTCGCCGGTCCAAGGAACTAGGCCGCAGGAAGGAAGTGACGGTGCTGCTCGACCCGTACGAACCGGCGGTGTTCGCAGTAGCCGCGGTGCCGCTCCCGGCGTTGGAAATCGCGGCTCCAGACCATGTCGTCCGCGGCGGGAACGGCCGTATCCTGATCCGTTTCGCGGGGCATTCGCCGGCGGCGTCGCCCGTGCTTCATGTGACGGTATCGGACCCCTCCGGCAAGGTTGCGGCGCACTATTCGGGCAATGTGGCGGCCTCGGCAGGCTCGGCAGAATGGTTCCTGCCGGTGGCGGCCAGCGATGCGCCAGGCCGATGGACGGTGCGGGTGCACGACGTTTTGACCGGGCAAGAGCGGCAGGCCGCTTTCGACGTTCAATAGATAATGGCTGTGCCCACCGCTCCCTAATTCGGGCCCAGAAGCCCTAGTGCCTGGAAAGTTATTATTGCGTGGTTCCTTAGCTCAGATATCGAGGCCTGCGTCCATATAGCCGATACCCCGAACCTTGAGTGCGGCGGACTCACTAGAGACCGGCTCCGCCGATTTCGCCAGTTCCTTTTCGATCAGGTGCTGGAGGAATTCTTCGGGGGAGCTATAGCCTGCCGAGGCGGCGTGCTCCTGTACTTGGGCCCAAAGTGCTTTATCGAGTTCAATTTTGGTTGTGGCCACGTTAACGTCCTTTTAGTCTAAATAGCCTAGTCCCTGAAGCTTTTTCGCGATCTCTTCGTCGGATGCCGAAGTCTCGACTTTGGCGAGTTCCTTTTCGAGAACGTGCTCGACGAATTCCTGCGGCGAACTGTAGCCGCCGGCATCGGCGGACTTCTTCACTTTGGCCCATAGGGCCTTATTCAATTTGATAGACGGTCCCAACATCAAAAGTCTCCTTAGATCACTACACCAAAACGTTTCTTGAGCAAAAGCGCCGCCACCATGGAGACGGCGAAGAACCAGAGCAGCCAGTTCCACTGCACGCCCAGAACGGACAGGTAGGCCACCGGATAGCGGATCTCGATCCATTGGACGGTGTTCGACGCGATTCGGCGTTCGGCGGGCATCCACAGTGACTGGAGGGCTGAATTTACGCTGCGTCCGGGTATGAAGCGCTGGCGGGTACCGGCTTCGATCAGCTTCTGAACACGCTGGCCATCCACCAGGAAAGTGAGTTGGCCGGAGACCGCGCTCACCGGGCGGATACGCCAACTGATTTCGCGGGCGTCCAGTGCACGCACGGGGAAACTGGTGACGAGGACTTGCGGGGGCGCGACCAATTGCGGGGCCGGGGAATGGGGATCCCAGGTGGAACTCATGCCCACGGTGACGATGGCATCGCGGTCGAGGGGCAAGGGCGCACGGCCATAGAACGCATTCAAGTGCACCAGCAATAGCGCCATGGGTACCAGCATCCACAGCGCGGGACGCAGGGCCAGGGCCATGTAGTGGAAATTCGCGGTGAAAAGCGCTTTCTGCGCACGCCAGATGACGCGGGGCTCATCCACATAGACGCGCAGTTCGAAGAGGGCGGCCCAGACGCGGTTCTTCACCTTCTTCATGCGTGCCTGGTCGCTGGTCTTGCCCCAGACCCAGAGAATGGCGACGCCGGTGGCTGCGGCCAGCACGCTGAGTCCCACGACCGGGGGCGCCCAGGAGAAGGCAGTGAAGAAGAAGAGCAGTAAGGAATCGAAGATGGCGTTGAAAAGATCCATGGCGATGCCTCAGTAGACGCTCTGGCCGATCATCGTGGTGGTCTTGGCGACGCCGAATTCGTTGAGTATGGTGGCGGTGATATCGAAAAGCTGAGGGGCGGCGGCACGGACTTTTCGATTGCTGAGAAGGACTCCAGGGACTTCGTCCGACGCCACGCAGTGATCGGCGATCCAGGCATCGGTATTGTCTTCCAGGGCTGCCGCGGGTACTGCGCCGAGGGCCGTCTGCCAACTGGCGCGATAGCCGCCGCGGAAGCCGACGAACAGGTCCGGCGAGTTCTTCACATTGCGGCCTTTGAATGCGGTTTCGGGGAAGTAGACGCGGTCGACGACGTGTTCGCCGCTTACGGGATCGGTAAACTCCTTGAGGCGCGCGGCGATCTGATCGAGCACTCTCCGCTTACCGGCTGGAGGAACGATCCCTCCATTTTCGCGGCCTTCGAGGTTGACGTAGATCCCGTTGAGGCCGATGGCGTACGCCACGCTGCGGGTCCAATCGACATGGGCGAAGAGTGCGGTGTCGCCCGCATTGGCGGGATCGTCGAGAGCGAGGAAGCCTTGCTGCATAAGGAAGGTGTTGAGGTGTACGGCGCGGTCGAAGCGGGTGAAGCCGTGGTCGCTGATGACCATGAGCCTGGTGTCTTCGCCCGCCTTTTGCATGGCCTCGCCAATGGCGGTATCGATCGCTTTATAGATCTCCAGCAGGTCGGGCTCGTAGCGACCCCAGAGCATGTGCGCATTCTGATCGACGCTGGAGAAGTAATAGAAGAGCAGGCCGCTCGAGAAACTGTCGAGCTCATGGCGGAACATGCGCAAGCTATCGGAGAGCACTTGCTTGCTTTGCGTGAGGAACTCATCCTTAGAGAGTACGCCGGCGCGATAGGCGGAGGTGTCTTCAGCGATACCTTGGGTGTAGAAGGGGCCGAGTGTATCGGCCAGTTTGCGGGAGTAGGTCGCCGGCGTGGAGATGGGCAGCGCGGGATCCGCGGGATCGACATTGACGGGACTCACATAGACGGCGAGGTGCGGATGGGTCTGCTGGAGGTACACGCGGAAGATGCCGGAGGCGCTCTTGAGGCCGGGGACGAGTTTGAAATCGGCCCGCATCCACTCGCTCCACTCGCCTTCTTTGAGCAGGAACTGCCGACCATCGAGATCGAAGCGGGCTGCGGGGAGAGCGGGGTCGATATAAGCGGTGAGATCCACGCTGGTGGTGGCGTGGTCTTTACGAAGGCTGTTGGCAGGTCCTTCGATGCGGAGCATGGCGCGGCCATTGGTGACGCCGACGCGGCTGATCTTGCCGCCGGGGACTTCCTGGCGGGTCTCGGCGGGGTCGTCGGTGAAGAAGGAGAAAGTGCCGTTGGTGCCGGTGAGATCCGGAGTGCCCATGCCGGCGAGAGACTCGGCTTCGCAATCGGCGGGCGGGAAGTTGGCGGGCATGCGGATCACGCGGGTGGGCACGCCCTCTTCGGTGAGTAGTTGCCAGAAGGCACGGCCGGTCCGCAGGCTGCGCACGCCGCCTCCAGAGAGCGGGATCAAGTAGGGGCCGATGGTGAGGGTGTGAGTGGGCTCGGTGATTTCCGACATGGAAGACGCCGGCATCCGGGTAGCGAGGTTGCGATGGACGAAATCGAAGATGCCGTGACCGCCGGGGTCCATGCCGGTGATGACAGAACTCCAGGCGACGGGGCTTTGCGGCGGGATGGTGGTGGCCAGGCGTTTGAAATCGCCCTGCTGGCGAAGGCGGTTGAGGTTGGGGAGTGAATCCCAGTGGCGTTCGAGAAAGACCGGGTCCATGCCGTCGACGCCAATAACGATGAGCTTGCGGCCGGCGGCCTGCGTGGGCTGGCGCGAGCAAGCGGCGAGCAGCAGAGCACAGGCAAGCAGGAACAGGGCGGGCAAGGCGAATGCGAACTTCACGCCGCGACCTCGCGCTCCACGCTGGGCGCGCCGGATTGGAAGAGGGCCTTGCCTTCCATGTGCGGCGGCGGAGCGATGCCGAAGAGATCGAGGGCGGTACGGGCCATGTCTTCGATCCCGGGGTCTTGGGCGAGAATGGCGCGGTTGGAGAAGAGCACTCCGGGGACGAGGTGGGGATCGACGCAGTGATCGCCGCTCCAGGCTTTGAGATTGTCGGTGAACACGTGGGCCGTGACCTTTCCGACGGCGGCATCCCAGCTGGCGCGGTAGCCGTCGGCATAGCCGACGATGAGATCGGGCGCGGCGTCGAGATAGGGACCGGTGTAGAGGGATTCGGAGGGCCAGGCTTTGCGGATGGCAACGCGGTCGCGGGCTTCATCGCGGAGGCCGCAGAGCTTGGCGGCGATTTCGCGCTTGAGCGCGGAGGCTGGAGCGCCGGGTTCGACGATGCCTTGGGCCTCGCGGCCATTCTCATTGATATAGATGCCCGCGAGGCCGAAGGTGTAGGCGCGGGTGCGCGACCAATCGATTTCCTTGAGATATTTTCCCTCGCCGGTGGCGCCGGGTTGGAGGGCGAGATAGCCGTTTTGGAGCAACCAGGCGTTGAGGTCCGCACCGCGTTCGAAGCTGGCGAAACCATGGTCGCTGAGGACGAAGAGGACGGTTTCCTCATCGACGTGCGCGAGGGTCTTGCCCACGAGGGTATCGGCGCGCACGTAAAGTTCTTCGATCACGCGGCTGTAGGGTCCGCCGCCATCTTTTTGGGCGAAGAACATGTGCTGCACGCGATCGGTGGTATCGAAGACGCAGGCCACGACCCCGCGGCGTGTGCGGTCGAGCGCGCTGAAGAACTGGGCCTCGCGCTCTTCGTAAATGAGGTAGGCCTGTTTGAGAAAGGCGGCGTTATCGATGGCGTGTTCGTTGAGCGCCCAGGTGTCTTCGGCCATGCCAAGGGTGGAATAGGCGCCAAGCAATTTGGCGAGGTAGGTAGCGTAGTAACTGGGGTGTGAGATGGCCAGCGCGGGATCTTCGGGGTTGATGTTGATGGGCGTGTGATAGAGCGAAAGCTCGGGCTCGATTTCCGTAACCAGGAAGCGCACGATGCCGGTGACAGCGATGCCGAAGGAGGCTTTAAAGGTGAGGGTCACCCAGGGCGTGTACTCGCCAAGAGAGAGTTCATAGCGTTCGCCGGCAATGCGAAGAGTGGCGGAAGCGGGGCCGCATTTCCGCAGAGTGAAGGGAATTGTCATCTGGCCGGCGCCGGCCTCCATGCGGTTCTCGGGGCCGGCGATTTCACCGTGATAGAAGCCGTCCCGCGGTTCGAGGGGAAATCGATTCCCGCTTTCCATGGATTCACTGGCAGCGCGCGTGGTGTAGAGCGCGAAAGTCCCCTGCGTGCCGAGCAGGTCTGGCGTACACATGGCGGAGAGCATGCGGCCGTTGAAGTTCTCCGGCGGGAAGGTGATGGGCACGCGCAGGATGGTGGAGGCGATCTGGTGCTCGCCCAGGATCTGCCAGAAGGTGCGGCTCTTGCGGCGCATTTCGACGAGCGGGCGGCTCAGCGGAATCCGGTATTTGCCGATGCTGAGGACGCGCTCGGGATCGCGGACGCGCGAGGAAGAAAGCTCCGGCATGTAAGAGCGTAAATTGCGATTGAGAAAATCGAACATGTTGTGGCGGGCCGGATTGACGCCGGTGGCGAAGGTGGACCAGGCCACGGGAGAGAGGGCGGGGAAGGTGGTGCGCAGGCGATGGAAACCACCCATTTCACGAAGGCGGCTGAGGTTGGGGAGTTTGCCTTCGGCCATGTAGCGCTCGGCGAGAGAAGGGTCGAGGCCATCGAGGCCGAGGAAGATCAGCTTTTTGATTTTAGCGTTCTTGTATCCATGGCGGCCGGTCAGCGCGCCCCGGGCGATACGGAACGGCCACAGGAGCACGGAGATGAGGCCGAGGAGGAGTCCGCCGAACAGGGTGAGAAAGCTGCCGAGGAAGGCGAAGCCGGCGCCCGGACCGATATATGCCAAATGGGGAATGAAAGGAAGGCTCATCGCAGCTTACCCTCGACGAACGGCACTTCGAACACCTTCTTGTGCATGATTGGGCCGTGGCCGAAGAAACCGCTCTCACCGAAAAGTTCGCCGTGATCGGATGTGACGGTGATGTAGGTATTGCGGGGAACGAGATCGAAGAGCTCCTCCACCACGACGTCGAGATATTTTACGGCTTTGATCTGACGGTCGCGCAGCATTTTCATTTTGGCTTTGTTGAAGAATTTGTCTTCGCTCTTGCCGAGTTTGCCGCCGACAATTTGACCGTCCAGGTGTTGGAAGACGCCGTGAACGCCAGAGATGCGCGGCCAGTCTTCGGGCGGTTCCTCGGGCAGCGCGAAGGGGTAGTGGGTCTCGCCGACGTTGAGCAGGTAGAACGACGGGCGGTCCCCGGGGAAGCGCATTTCCTGGACCATGGCGCGCATGTCGTTGTGCTTCTCCATGAGGCGGTAGGTGTCGAAGCCGTTGTTGAGGATGGTGTGCGGATTGAGCACGGGCAGCGAAACCATGGCGTGGGTGCGGTAGTGGAGACTCTCTTGCAAGAAGGCGGGGAAGTAAAGTTTGGGGATGAGGGACTTGAAGCCGACGCCTTCAATGCCGAGGCGCTCGGTGTACTTGTGAAAATCGTTCTTGTAGTACTCGGAGGCGAAGACCCGTTTGGGGTTCGTGTGCGGCAGCAGACCGGAGAGCAGGTTGTAGTGCGAAGGCGCTGTCCAGGAAGCGTAGGACCAGCGCGCCTCGACCTCGCCAAGTTTGCAGATGTTCTTCGGTTTGGCGGCAACGAAGGAATCGTAGCGGCAGCTATCGAAGACGATAAGGATGTAGTTGTTTCCTGGTGCTTCCTTGCCCGGCTTGGCCTTCATCTATTTCACCCTTGGTCCGCATCCTTGGGAGATTGCTTCCGCCGCTTCCACGCTCGCTAGAGCTCGGAGCCGGAGCAGCCGACCAGCGTTTCAACTGTGCTTCTTGAGAGTACCGTATTCCAGCCTTCGGTTTGCCCTCGATTCCGCAATCCGCATGGTCAACTGACAGTTTTTGAAACGGTTGACAGGGGGTGTCGAGGTGGCTTACACTCACCGATGTCTCTTGGGAAAGAAGATTAACTTACCGTATTTCTACCGCACGAACTCGCCCCCGGCGTTGCGCGCGGACATTGGAAACGGTTGGGTTTTGAGTTCGGCCGGACGTCAAGCCAGCCGGGGAGTCAGATCGTCGGGACATCCGATCGCAGGAGGTTAAAATGTTCGCACGATTCTGCCAATTGGGGCTGAAGGCGGTTCTCGCGCTCAGTCTCGTGGTCAACTTCGCGTACGCGCAACAGACGGTGGTAGTGCGCCCGAAAGGTATCGACGACGTGCTGGTGAATCCCGGCATCGGCTTCATGACCTTCCAGCGCTTCAACGGCGACAAACTGAACGAGGGGCTCAAGTGGACCGAGGGCTATCCGATCGAATACCAGGAGCTCAAAGGCAGCCTGGAGAACCAGAATCACCCCGCGACGTCGATCGCCTATTTTCGCATTTACTGGAAGTTCATCGAGCCGGAGCAAGGAAAGTACCGTTGGGATCTGCTTGACACGGCGCTCAAGACCGCGCGCAGCCGCGGCCAGGCGCTCATGCTGCGGGTGGCGCCTTACGGCACCACTGCCGCCGACGACGTCCCCGGCTGGTATCGCGCCATGCTCGGCGACGAAAGAGGCAAACTGAGCTTGGAGAAGTGGCGGACGGATCCCGAGGACCCACGCTACGTTCGATACTTCGGCGGCATGATTCGCGCAGCGGGTGCGCGCTACGATGGTAACCCGGACCTGGAGAGCGTGGACATGGCACTGGTCGGCGCCTGGGGTGAAGGGGCTGGTTCCGAACTGCTGCGGGAGAAAACGCGCGCGGCGCTGGTCGATAGCTACATCGAAGCCTTTCCGAAGAGCCCCCTGGTCATGCTGCTTTCCGACGTGAAGACCAATAAGTATGGCATCGCCCGGCGGAATGTGGGCTGGCGCGTGGATTGCCTCGGCGACATGGGTGGCTTCGCCGATCCCAACTGGTCGCACATGCAGGATTACTATCCCGAGGCGATTGTGAATTTCGGCATGGCCGACGCGTGGAAGAAGGCGCCGGTCACGTTGGAAGTCTGTTGGGTGATGCAACACTGGCTGGACAAGGGCTGGAATGTGGACTACATCATAGATCAGTCGCTCAAGTGGCATATCTCGTCGTTCAACGGGAAATCGTCGGCGGTGCCGGAACAGTGGCGCCCCGCGGTGGAACGGTGGCTGAAACGGATGGGCTACCGCTATGTCTTACGCAGGTTCACTTACCAGACCCCGTTGC
>JANYJN010000815.1 GCA_025358475.1 Candidatus Solibacter sp. | reverse complement strand
TGATACACGCTGGCGCCGACGAGGTAGTTCCGGAATTGCACCTGTCCACTAAGCCACGATTGAGCGTGGAAGAAGCCGTGAGCGCGGCGTTTGAAAAGATCGGCGTGGCCGCGCCCGCGCTTTCGGCAGTCGCGCTGGCCGATGGCAAGAAGGGTTTTCGTAACCCGCGAGGCCAACGTTTCAGCCCGATTACGGCGGAACTGGCGATCTTTCCCATGACAGCCGCTTCGGCCCGGCTGGCGTATCGGGTCTTCTTGGAGGCCGAATCCGAGAGTTGGTATGAACTCCTCATTGACGCCGAAAACGGAGACCTGCTGTTCCGCCACAATCTGTATGTCCACGCCCAGGGTCGGGTGTGGCAGCAATCTCCGATGGATACCGCCCGGCAGTTGGTCACCTTCCCGAGCGACTGGCTGCCAGCCGGCGGCACCGTCACCACCGGCAACAACGTGGATGCCTATCTGGACACCAATGGCGATGACAAGCCGGACAGCACCAATACCGATGTGCTCTCTAACGGCCGGGCCTCCAGCGCCACCCAGGTTTTCGATTTTCCCTTTGGCGACGGCTTGACCGGGCAGAATCCAAGAAACTTCCAGGCCGCCGCGGTGACCAATCTCTTCTATCTCATCAACACGGCTCACGACTACTATTACGGCCTGGGCTTCACCGAAGTGGCGGGAAATTTCCAGACGGACAACCTCGGCAGAGGCGGTGTAGGCGGCGATGCGGTGCTGGCCGAAGCGCAGCAATCCGACGCCGTGAATAACGCCTCCTTCGCACCCACCCCGGAAGGCCTGGCGCCGAAGATCCGCATGGGCCTCTTCACGCGCGGCACCACCAACCTGAACGACGATCTGGATTCATCCTACGACGGCCAGGTGGTGCTGCACGAGTACGGGCACGGAGTTTCCAACCGCCTGGTAGGCGCCAAGGTCAGTGTCAGTTGTCTCAACAGAGCGCAGTCCGGCGCCATGGGAGAAGGCTGGTCGGACTACTTTTCGATCAGCTATTACAACAACCCGGTCGAAGGCGCGTACCTGGTTCAGAACATAAAGAAGGGTATCCGGCGTCATAGCTACGAAGGCTATACATACACCTACGAGGACATCGGCAACGCGGGCTACGAAGTACACAACGACGGCGAAATCTGGGCGGCCACGCTGTGGGATTTGCGCCAGTCGCTGGGCCAGAGTGTCACCGACCTGCTGGTGATGAACGGCCTCAAGGCCACGCCCTGCCACCCCAGCATGACCGATGCCCGCGACGCCATTCTGGGCGCCGACCTGGCCACCAACGCCGGCGCCAATCGCGCCGCAATCTGGACGGTTTTCGCCAGACACGGGCTGGGTTTCAGCTCCGCCGGCGTGGATGGCACCACGTATTCGAAGCTCTATTACAACGCGGCTTACGATCAACCCCTCGACCTTCAGCCCGGCGGCAATCCTCTGATCACCAGCACCCCGTCTTCGACGCTGCCCCAGTTGGGCAGCCCATACACCTACACTGTGACCGCCTCCAACCCGGCCGCGGGCACGCTCACCTACGCCTTGAATAATGGCCCGTCCGGCATGACCATCGACGACAGTGGAACCCTGCGCTGGACCGCCGCCTTCACGCAGCAGCGCGTCAAGGTTACCGTGACCGACGGGAAAGGCGGCAAGGTGGTTCACGGTTTCAGCCTATCGTCGGATACCACGCTGACCGCCGGCACCCCGGTAGTGATCGATGGGGCGCAGGGGGCCGCGGGCTACGCCAATTTCACCGTGCCCGCAGGTGTGCCAATGCTGCAAGTAACGTTCCGCGACGGCACTGGCGACGCGGATTTGATAGTGGTCGCCCCGTCCGGCCTCGAATATACTTCGGGACAGTATGGCCCCACCGAAACCTTATCCTTCCCCACCCCGGTAACCGGGCGCTGGCACATTATCGGCTATGGATACGACCCCTTCTCCGGGGTGTCGTTGACGGCATCCCTGGTGACTCCCACGACGCTGGCCGCCAATGCACCGTTGACCGGGCTGAGCGATGTGATCGGCGGCGATAGCTTCTACAAAGTGACCGTTCCCGCTGGGGCCGCTTCGCTCACTATCGCGACTTCGGGGGGAACCGGCGATGTCGATTTGTTCGTGCGATACGAAAAGCCGGCGGCCTGCTCGGGGTCCCGTAACGTGTATGAGCCCTGCTATTACGACGAGGCCTCTTACAGCGACAGCAATGAGGAAAGCGTGTCCTTCTCCTCACCGGTGGCTGGCGATTGGTACATCGATCTGAACGGTTTTGACGCCTACTCGGGAGTGACGCTGACCGCCACGGTGGCGGGGCAGCCGAGTCTAACGGCCACGCCTTCCTCCCTCGCCTTCAGCGCGGTCGCAGCCGGAACGGCACCGGCCGCGCGGTTGCTGATGCTCTCCGACCCCAGCGGTTCCGCGTTCCCCTGGACGGCCGCGGTGGCTACGGCATCGGGCGGGAACTGGCTGACAATCTTCCCAACCTCCGGCACCGGGAACACCCCCCTGCAAGTCACGGTCAACCAGACGGGGCTGCAGGCGGGGACGTATCAGGGCACCATCACGGTGACCGCGGCCAGCCTCGCCGGATCTCCCATGAACACACAGGTCACGCTGATCGTTACCGCACAACCGGCACAACCGGCACTCGCGGTAGCCGTTACCCGAATCGCATTCCAAGCGATCGCCGGTCAGAATCCAACGGCGCAGAACCTGGCAATTTCCAACACCGGCGGCGGGACTTTGACCTGGACGGCGGCGGCCGCCGGCACCACGGGCGGAAACTGGTTGACGGTCAGCCCGGCGAGCGGCACGGGCAATGCCACGATTCAGCTTTCGGCGGCTGCCGCATCGCTCCCGCTGGGCACTTACTCGGGCACCATCACGATTACCGCCGCCGGAGCCGGCAACTCTCCGGCCGTGGTGCAGGTGTCGCTCTCGGTCACGGCGGCGGGGGCGCCTTCCATAACGACCGGCGGCATCGTCGGCGGCGGAGGCAGCCTCCCGGCGGTTGTCATCATTTCGCCGGGTGGTTTGGCTACCGTTTACGGATCGGCGTTTGCTCCGCCGGGCACGGCTCATGCCGTGCAGGCGGGCGATCTGGTAAACGGAGGGCTGCCAACTAAACTGGCGCGCACGTGCGTGCAGGTGGATGGCCTCGCCGCATTCCTAATCTACGTTAGTCCCACCCAGATCAACTTCCAGGTTCCCCCGGTCACCCTGGATACCATGGTGAATGTAGTGGCGGTGGTCAATTGCGGCGCATCGAATGAGGTGCGCTCCCCCGCGGTGCCGATTCGGTCGGCGGCCGCCTCGCCGGAGTTCCTGTATTGGGTCCGGAACGCGGATGGCAGGGATCCGGTGGTAGCGGTGAACCCTCTCACCGGCGCCTATGTCGGAGCGCCGGGCCTGATTCCGGGCCTGACTTTCGCACCGGCCAAGCCGGGCGACATCCTGGCCATCTACGGTGTCTCGTTCGGTCCCACGACTCCTTCATTTGCGCCCGGTACGGCCCCTGCCACACTGGGCTACACGACGAATGTTCCCGGGGTGACCATGGGGCCGGTGACCCTGAGCCAGGCCGATGTGCTGTATGCGGGCGTATCGCCGGGAATCGCCGGATTGTATCAGCTCAACATTCGTGTCCCCGCCAATCTGCCGGACGGAGACCACGCGCTGACCCTGACCCTGGGAAGTTTCAACACGCCCTCGGTGGGGTTCGTCACGGTGAAGGGTAAAGCCCCGGCGCCGGGGAATGGCACGGCCTCCCGCGTCACAACCGTCGCAGCCCCAAACCGCGGGACCACCGCGCAGGGGACTTCGGGGACCGCGCAGCGATGATCGGGCCGTCGGGCACAGCCACCCCGGTGAGTCTGGCATCTGTGCCCTCCGCCCCGACCGCGTGAAGTGGCGCTATCCTCCCTCACGGTCGGGGCTCCGATCAGAGCCCCGAGCGTCAGCGAGCGGGTTTGCGGTAACACCGAATCTAACGGTCAGGGCCCAACGCCCGTATCCGGGGAAGCTTCCCACCCGGCCCCCATTTCTTGCCCTTTTTTAATGAAACCTGCATGGGGGTGTTAATCCTCCAAACGTTTATATAGAGTAGGAGTATATGATGCGCAAAACGGAAATCCTGGCAGCTCTTCTGGCGGTCGCCGCCGTCGCTGCCTTCGGTCAGGACCAGGCGCAGGACCCGCCTTCCCGCGTCGCCCGTCTGAACTACATGAGCGGGACCGTCTCCTTCCGCCCGGGTTCAGTCGATGAATGGACCGCCGCCACCATCAACTACCCCATCTACAATGGCGACCACCTGTGGGCCGACCGCGATGCCCGCGCCGAACTCCACGTGGGCTCCACCGCCCTGCGCATGGGGCCGGAAACCGCGCTCGCCATCCTTAATCTGGACGACCGCATGGTGCAACTCTCTCTCACCGGCGGCACCCTTCATGTCCGGCTGCGCTCGCTCGGCGACGGCGAGTCCTTTGAGGTGGATACTCCCAACGCCGCCATCAGCCTGCTGCGCTCTGGCGAATACCTCTTCTTCGTCGATGGCGACCGCGGCCAGACCACCGTCACCGTCCGCGGCGGCGATGCCGAAGTGACCGAAGGCGGCCGTGCCTTCACCCTGCACTCGCGCGAGAGCGCGTGGCTGGCCGGCGCCGACGACAACTTCAGCAGCCAGATCGACCGCGCCCCGTTCGCCGACGGTTTCGAAATCTGGTGCCAGGACCGCGACCATCGCGAAGAGCAGTCGCAATCCGTGCGCCACGTTTCCCGCGAAACCATCGGCTATGAGGATCTGGACGCCAACGGCTCGTGGAGCGAAGTCCCAGATTATGGCTGGGCTTGGGCGCCGCGCGTCAATGCTGGATGGGCGCCGTACCGCGACGGGCGTTGGGCGTGGGTAGAGCCGTGGGGCTGGACCTGGGTGGACGATGCCCCCTGGGGCTTTGCGCCCTTCCACTACGGCCGCTGGGCCAACGTCCGCGGCGCCTGGTTCTGGGTGCCCGGTGCCATGGTGGCGCGTCCCGTCTACGCCCCCGCGCTGGTGGCGTTCGTCGGCGGACCGCGCTTCGGTATGTCGATCTCGATTGGGGGCGGCAGCGGCGTGGCATGGTTCCCGCTGGGACCGCGTGAAGTCTATCGCCCCGCCTACCGGACCAGCGAAGTCTACGTTCGCCAGGTCAACGTCACGCAAGTCAATGTCACCAACATCAACGTGACCAACGTCAACGTGAACAACGTACGCTACGTCAACCAGAACGCGGGCTCCGTGACCGCGGTTTCGCGCGATGCCTTCGTGGGCGCGCGTCAGGTTCGCACGTCGCAAGTTGCCGTGCCGGCTGACGTAATTTCGCAAGGCCGCGTCTTCGGGTCCACCGCCAACGTCGCTCCCGAACGCAGCAGCGTGGTGATGGGCCGGCCGCAGGGGATGAACGCCGTGCCTCCGTCGCGTTTCGAGGGCCGCGCCGTGGTGGTGCGGAACGCGCCGCCGCCGCCGCCGGTCTCTTTCGCGGCCCGCCGCGAAGCCCTGCAAGCCAATCCCGGCCGCCCGCTTGACCCGCGCGCCGCCGAAGCTCTGCGGCCCACCGAGCGCTCCCGTGCGCCGCTGATCCGCCAGGCGCCGCCTTCCACGCCCGCGTCGCCGGCAAACCAACCCCAGTCGATGCCCCGCCGCGACCCGCGCATGCAGGATCAGCAGCCGGTGCAGCGCCCGATAGATCGCCCGCAGCCGCAGCCGCCCGATCAACCGCGCCGCGACCCGCGCGTACAGGACCAGCAGCCGGTGCAGCGCCCGATAGATCGCCCGCAGACGCCCGATCAACCGCGCACCGATCCGCGCAGTAATGCCAACCCGCAGCCCAGGGCGGAGCGCCAACAGGAAAAGAATAAGGCCCCGGCGAAGAGC
>JANYJN010000790.1 GCA_025358475.1 Candidatus Solibacter sp. | reverse complement strand
CGGCCGCCGGCGCGCACCGCGATGCTTCCACGGTGGACGCCCGGCGCGGCGCCGTGCGGTATGTAAATATCCACAAAGACCGGCTGCACACGCTGGTGCGGGACGCCGTTGTCGGCAGCGGGAAGATCGAACGTGCCGCTCAGCGGGATGAGAGGGTCGGGATACCAGGGCCGCGCGGCGCTGGTATCTTTGTCGTCCGGCACCATCCACTCGCGGTACAGTTGCACCGCGCCGTTCTTCTGGAAGACGGGCGGCAGCTTGCATTCGGCGAAGAGGGGCTGGTCGACCGTGACCGCGATGTCCTTGACCGGGGTCTCGCTCTCGACGGCCACTTGGAAAGCCACGAACTCGTTCTGCGCTCCCGACAGCTTAACGCCGCCTGTCCAGGTGGGGCCCTTCTCGAGCAGCGCGCCAGTTTGGGGATTGACTTTGTGTAGTTCGGAGTAGGACCAGACTTTCACCGGTCCAACGGTTTCCACTGGCGGAGGGGTGCTGGCGGAGACTGCGGGCAGCGAGGGCCAGGTGCGCGCCGACGCCCGAACTCTGCCCAGCGGGCTGACCGGTCCGGGTTGTCCCGTGCCGCTCATTGCGCGTGCCGCGAAATAGTACAGCTTTCCGGACTGCAACTGCTCCACGACGGCATTGACTTGGCCGCCAAGCGAATTGGAAGTCGCCAGTGGGCTCGGATGAGAAGCGAGCGGGTCCAGCATCCACCGCGGCACGGGAGCGGCGCCATCGAAATTCTTCGCGCTGACGGGGTTTTCGGAGAAGCGCAGGTCATAATGCGCGGCCCCCGATCCGCTGAATTGCAGGATTACACTGCCGGGCCGGAGCGAGGTACGGCCCAACGCTTCGGCGGAGCGTGGCGTCAGCGGCTTCACAGGGCCAGGCGCGGGGACCGGCGTGGAGCTTACGCGCGCACCCTCCACTATCAGGACCGGCGGGTCGGCGCTCTCGCGGCTGCCGATGGCGTGCCGGGTGCGCGTTTGTCCCTTTTCGTCGGTCAGCATCAGGCCGAACTGGTCTCCCGTAACCAGAGCCACCGCGATTTGCGGAGGGATGTCGATCTCATACCAGCCACCTCCGGCGTCGTGCGCCGTTACATAGGCGTAGAGGCTGCCGCCAAGTCCGAAGTTCACGTCGGCCAGATCCGAACCGGGGTATGACCACGGCTGGCCCTTCCTCGCAAAGAAGTAGTTCACCTCGACCTCGGACCATGGGCCGGACCCGCTGATGGTCGAGATGCCGACCATGGTCAAGGGGATCGGGTCGGGCCTGCGATGCACGCGCAGCACAGCTTTCTCGATGCGCAGGCCCTTGGCGGGCGACATGTCGAAAGCGAGCAAGGCGAAACTGTTCCGTCCGTTGAGGATCAAGTCCCGATCGGAGCCGTAGTTGCGGGACTCTCGCGCGTGGGGTTCCCATGGCGGAGACTCCACCCAGCTATCCGCCGAAGCGGAACATTGTACCCGCTCTTGCGCCTGTACTACCAACACAGTCAGAGACATGGCGTATACCAGCATCGCTGTTTTCTTGACCATCGCTGTTGTCCTTCGAGACTATTCTGCCACCATCCGTGAGATCGTGCCGTCCTAAAGAGAGTTGACCAAGGCGCCCACCTTCGCTGCATCTATAAGATAGCGCCGCGCACCGAAAGGTCCGGTCCCATGCGTCCACCCTGGCGGCGCGGCTCGTGACAGACGGCAGCGCAAGCCGTACCGTGTGTAGCTGCTCGAATCGGCGGTTCGATCGATACTCCGGCGGCCCCAACCCATCGACTCGCATTTGCTGCCGCTCAGCAGACCAGCGTCATCTACCGCGACGAATTCCGGACTACCAAGCCCTGCTGATGATAGCCCAGGGCGTCCAGCCAGACCGCTTGTTCCCCGCCGGTGCCGCCATCAAACAGATCCGCCAGCCGGGATTCCGGCAAGCGCGGGCAGTGCTCATCCCTGCCATCCTGCCGGTAGTCAAAACCTTATCCGAGCCCAGGTTATCGAACCCTCTCCAGGTACTTCAGGCTTTCGGGAATCTGGTTCCCTTATTTGAAGATCTCGTCGAGAACATTGTTGACAGGGCGGCTGAAGCCTTCGCCGCGAGTCACATGAATCTGTGCGCGACCATATACCGCACGCACCTCGGCCGGCGGCAGCACCTGGCCCAGCGGGTTCACGGTATTGATCATCCAGACCGGGCGCGGCGCCAGAGAATTTGCCAGATCCGGCAGATCGTAAAATTTGAGGGCGGACGGTACTATCTGCTCGAACATCTGCCGGTGGATGCGATGCGTGACTATGGCGTCGTAGCTCACCGGCATCTCTTCGAGCACTAGTTTCTTGATGCGCGGATCGAGAGCGGCGGCGTGCAGCATGGCCACGGCGGCCGCACCTTTTCCGATACCGGAGATATTCGAAGAATCGACGTCGCTGCGCGCAGAGAGCAGATCGATCCCGCGAGCGATATCCGCGGCTCGCATGCCCACCAGCGTCTTCCCCAGCAGGATGGCGGTCTCCGCATCGTCGTGGTCGGCAAAATAGGTAAAGAATTGATTGTGCGTATCCAGAGCCGGGCGCGTTTCGCCCAGGCCGCGTGCGTCAATCGACATCACGATGTTGCCCTTGCGGACCAGCAACTCGGCCGCCTCGCGAGACGCTTGTTTGCCTTCGCCATCCGCGCAGATGATGGCCGGTGATCTGGCGGCATGCGTTTCCGGCACGTAGATCACCGCCGGAATCAGGGTGCCCGGTTCGCTCTGGTACATCAGTTTCTCGATGCGGTAGCCGCTGCGCGGCAGCGCGCCGTACGTCTCGATGTTCAGTCCGCCGGATGCGGGAGCGAACGCCGCGAGATCCCGAACCTTTGCCAGCGAAAGCGCCGGGCGATTCGATTTCACGGTCGCGTAGCGCTTTAGGTTCAGCGAGAAAACGTCCTCGCCGTGAAACGAAGTGGAAACTTGCCCGGTTGGCGTGGCCCATAGTTCTTCGGAGCTGGCGGCCGGCACATCCTGTTCACCTCCGTGGTCATCCTCCGATTTGAGCCAGCGCCCGAACCAGCGGTACGCTGCCTGGCGGCGCGGCCTCGAGTAGCCATGCCCGTCGTCGGCTTCCACCTTCTGCAACTTGTCGGGGACTCCCAGCGATTCGTAGACGCCATGGGCCTCAGCGAACGTCTCCCGGGCGCCCCCGATGGGAAAGAAGTCGCGGATCGCCGACAGCACCAGGAAAGGCTTCGGCGCGAAGCTGTAAATGAAGTCAGGAAAGTCCATGCCGTTCTTCAGCCAGCCCGGGAAGACTTGCTCGGCGTCCTGCGGCCCAAGCGTGTCCAGAAGCACCCGCCACGAATTGATGTAGCAAGAAGGCGCGGCAACCTGGATGCGATCGTCCAGGGCCGAAAGGTATGTCGTGAGCGTCCCGCCGCCGGAGTTGCCCGTGGCGCCGACGCGGGTCGCGTCCACTTCAGGGCGCGACAGCAAGTAGTCCAAAGCGCGAATGCCGTCCCATATGGTGTAGCGGGCGAGAGCGTCTCCCACCAGCATGCACTGCGCGCCGAGTTCGGTGTGTTCCACCGTGGAGGCGAAGAGCTTGGAATCGTTCCAATCAGGATCGAAGAATTGCGTGCGCTCTTCCTGGCCGAGCGGATCCCAGGCGAAAGCTACGTATCCCCTGCGGGCCAGCGAGCCGAGAACTTGTTGCCAGGCGGAATGGGATTTGCCGCCGGGTTCATGCCCCAGCGGAAACAGGATGGCGGGGTACGGCGGTGAGCCTTTCTTCGGTAAATAGAGACTTGCCGTGACAAAGAAACGCGGCTGGCTTTCGAAAACAATTTTCTCGATCTTGTAGTCCCCCCGGTCGAGTGTTCCCGTGACGCGCGCGTTGAGGGGCGTGCGCTCGGGCAGCCCGCCGATGGAATCCAGGATCGTGGCGCGCACCAGCTTCCGGCGGGCGGCAAGGGCATCCAGAGTGGATATCCGGGCGATCGCTTCGGCACGCTGCCGCAAGCGGTCGTTCACCTCCTGCGTCAACCGCGCGGGCAGCATCTTGCGGATATTGTGGAACTCGTCCATGTTGGCCAGGAAATCGAGATCGGTTTTCTGTTGCGCGGACGCCATCGAAGGGGCGAGCAGAAGTAAGGCCGAGAGGGCAAGTTGACAGTTGAAGGCCATTGCGAGCAGAATACACCCTGCCGGAGGTGCAACTCAAATGGCGGAATTGCTGCGGGCAGCGTTGCTCGCGTTCGGGCTTGTCTCACTGACAGCAGGAAGGGCACCTGCCGCGGAGCTTCCCGCGCGTTATTACCAGCTGATGGTAGCTGGTTGCTCCAGCATCGAGAGACATCTGGATGAGCAGCCTTACGCCGATCTCAAGACGATCGAGCGAGTTGCGGAGCGCCACACCAGTTCCTCGCTGGAAATCTCCTGGACGCATTTCGGATACGCGATTCTGCCGCCGGCGGTGCTTTACGCAAAACGGCATCCGGCAAACCCGCGATACCACGACCCGAAGTTGCTGGCACTAGCCATCCGCATCGGCGACATGCTGGCAGCCGCGGACGAGAAGAATGAGTTCGAACCGCGCCTGGACAGTGATTGGGACACTTACACGTGGCTAGAAGCCTATCGTCTGCTGGCTGCGGAACTGGGCGAACCGCGCCGGGCGCGGTGGAAGCGGCGGATCGTGCGCAACGCGGCCCTACTCGTGCCGAATGCGATCGACCGTTTGGACTCACCCTGGTATCAGTCGCCTTTCCTCCTGACGTCGCCGAATCACTATGCCCAGTGGGCGTCGCTACTGCTCGTCAGTGGCCGGACATTCGGAAATCCAGAGTGGGAAAAACTGGGCGCCCAAATTCTGAAACGTTTTGCGACCACGGAACAGTCGGCCGATGGCTATTGGGGCGAGCACAACAACTCCGGCCCTACCACGGGCTACAATCACCTGACTCTGCAAAGCGTTGGGCTCTACTGGGAACTCACTCACGATCCGGACGCGCTGGCGGCCTTGCGGCGCGCCACCACGTTCCACGAAAACTTCACCTTCCTCAACAGCGCGCCCGTGGATGTGATTAATGATCGGAACCGGCACTGGGCCATATCCTCCTGGGCGCATTTCACCTTTTCGAATTTCCCCGATGGCCGCGGTTACGCCGAGTTTCTGTCCGATTCTTTCAACCCGGAACACATGACCATGGATTTGTTGGGCCGCATCGCGCAGAACGCCCTCTACTATCACGAGGGGCCCACCGAGCCGGCGCCCCAAAGCCTGCCGGAGTACCACTTCCAGATGAGCGTGCCGGCCGGGATTCGAAAGACCGGACCGTGGCAAGTGGCGCTCTCCGGACTGATGAGCACGCAGGCAATCCATAACCAGTACTATCTGGATCGGCAGGGGAATGTGAGTGTTTTCCATCAAAAAGCCGGATTGATCGTCACGGGCGCGGGATCGAAGAGGCAACCCGAACTCGCCACTCTTTCTCAAACGGTTTTGGGGCAAACGGCTTACATGCCCATCAGTACGCGGCTGCAGATGGGGCAACGCGAGGACCGGCTGTCTCTTGCCTACAACACCTTCTTCAGTGACCTGTTCGTGCCGTCGCCTTCGGAAAATGAACTGGCGCTGCGGTTCAGAATCACGGAGCGCTCCGGGCCAACCGAAAACGGCCGGCTCACCCTGCAGTTGATTCTGAAGGTGGGCGAGGTATTGGAAACTGGCGCCGGCAAAAAGATTACCCTGGGCGCGGACCGCATCGAACTTGGGCCAGCGGACCTCGGCGGTTCAATCCGCCATCACGGCTGGACCATGCGGTTCGATCCCACCGCAAGGTTGGTCTGGCCCGTATACCCGTTCAATCCGTACGGCAATGCTCCGGAAACAAGCCTGGAGTGGGCCGTCGGCGCGCTATCCGTAGACCTGCATCCAACCCAGCCGGCGGACCCCGCCATCCGGCACCGGGCGCAGGAAATCGATTTTGCGATCTCGGTAGGCGATCGTTAGCGAGGTGCAGCGGACGAGGCCGGGCGCGTTGATTTCGTAGGTAGCTATGTTGCCGTGAAAGTCTCTCGAGGCGAGACCCTGTGTGTGGACCCGCTCTCCAGCCGAAGTCTGGTAGCGGTAAGTCACTCTCACCGGCCGCTGGATGGACGCCGCATCGTGAACCTTGGGCGTATCCCGCTCCTGGGGCAGTGCTTACTGCGGTGCGGCAGCCAAGCCGCTGGCGGTTAGTAGCCGGCGGAGAAAGCCCCGCCACCCATTCGCCGGTAGATTCATATTCTCACCTCATTAATCCAATGCCTGTGTGATAGTGCCGAAACGGTGTTCCGGTTTTGGAGCAGCGGGGCGGAAAGCGCCTACGTGTCGCACGGTAACAGTCCCGTTGACCCTGGCGAGCGTCTCCTCAACCATGCGTTGAAGCCGCTCGGGATCTCCGATGGCGCGCAGGTTGATGACGATTTCGTGACGGCGCTCCGGCGAAGCCGTCAGGTCGCCGTCGGGCGAAGGCTCATCGCCGTTTGCGCAGATGCCGGCCTTGATGTACCCCGACGCGGCCTGGTCGAAGATCTTCAGGTGTGCGATGACAATCCCGGCTTCGGTCAGCAACTGGTCCAACCTGTCCAGGACGGGTCCGGCCAAGGATCCGGGACTCAAGGCCTCACTGAGTTCCACATCGGCGTGCAGGTTAAGCCAACCCAGAGCGGCTTCAGCCTCCGCGTAGCGGCCATAATCGACATCCAGCAGTCGCGCCCCGGCAACGCGCGTGGAATGTAGAACCTCTGCGAGCCACTCGTCCACGCCCTGGCCGGTGAGAGCACTGATCCCAAAGTCAAACGGCATCGGTAATTCCGGCAGACTGGAATATCGGTCGATTTTTGCCGCGCACAACATGTCCGCCTCGGCTATCTGCTTTTGGAATAGAAAGCCGACGTCCGGATCCGCCTCGTCACGGTACACCCGCCGTGCCAGTTCCGGATCGATCAGCACGGTGTAGGGCGCCAAGCGGTACGCGTCGCGATGGTAGGCTTTCAGCGGCTGCATGATGGTGGCGGAGATATCCACGCAACTGCCCACCGGCTCGGCGAAGATCACGTCAGGCTGGTACTCCAGAAGTTGCGCCGCCGCCTCCATCAGATCCGAGAAGCGGCAGCAGAAACATCCGCCGCCCACCTCTCGTGTGCTGAACTCCCGCGCCTCCGCGAGTTTCGTGTCAACCAACCCGCTGTCCTGATCATTCGTGATCACGGCCACCCGGAGGCCTCTTGCCCGCAGAAGCCCGGCGGCATGCAGGATGAGGGTGGTCTTCCCGGCTCCGAGAAATCCTCCGACTAGCGCGAGAACGGGAGTCTTTTGATGCGCCATGGTGTGAGCGTCTACACCCGGAGCGAAAGCCGGTCGCCTTCCACTAGTTCGACCGAATCGGAGAAGACGAATCTGGCCCGCTTTCCCTCGCGTTGCAACTGGTGCGAAACGGACCGCTGTCCCACGCTTGCCGAGGATTTTGCGCCTGAGGGAATCTCGCTGGCCAGCTCCACGGAGCGGCAGGGTAGCTTCCCGAAAAGAACGGACAGCGAGAAGTTGGTTCGCCCGCCCTCGGCGGATTGCGTGAACACACCCCACCCGGTCGCAGTGGACCAGAATGAAGTGAAAGTCGCCCGCCGGTATGATGGAACCGCGATCACGCTCTTCTCCGGCCCGTGATAGCGGAAGCCGCTCAGAGCCAGAATGCCAGACCATGCCGACATCGCACGCGCGTAGTGATGGCCGCATTCCGGCTCATCCCACGGGTTGCGCCGTTCGCCATCGAACCGCCGCCGCACATCGTCGAAGCACTGGACGCCCTCGCGCAGCATGCCCGCGTAGATCAGTTGCGTGGCAAACAGGTACTCGATCCCGGTCCACGCCTCGGCATAGTAGGGAAACGGAATCTTGGGACGTGTTCCCTTGCCGTAATCGCAGATCAAGACCGCCGCCTCGTCATTCAGTGCGTAAACGCGCTGCACGGAATCGTGCTTGGACAGATTGCTCCGGTGGTTGTACCGGTAGATGGAGGCAATTGTTTTGCGAATATTCGCGGGATTCAACAACGGGCCGAGACCGGCGATGTCAGCCAGATACTGACCGATCAACTGGTCCGCCAGGCAGCCCTCGCCCAACTGGAAATCGGGATGTTCCGGATCCTCGGCGCCGCCCGTGGATCTGAGCGGTTCTGCGATCTGCTCGCGCGGGATGGCGCGGACCTTCTGAATGTAAAACTCGCCGTTGAACAGATTGTCGTCGATCCACTTGCTTCCGCGGTCGAACAGGCGCCTGCACTCTTGGGCGAACTGCTCGTCGCCGGCCGCGCGCGCCATTTCTTCGGCCGCTCTAAGCGCGCCGAGATAATAGACGCCGCACATCGGGTTCGGTCCATAGAACTCTACGTCGTAGGTGTTGTGCTGGACTCCTTCCAGGACGCCGTCGCGATCCCCGTCCCAACCGCCCTTAATCCACGCAAACTCGAGGGTCTTCTTGACTTGCGGCCAGAGGCGCCCGAGCCAGGCAGTGTCGCCGGAAAGCTGCCAGTCGAAGTAGGCCTTGATGATCTGGCCCATGGTCCCGTCCGCGGCCGTCGTGCCACCGGTCTGTGTGCCCTCGGGGAGCGCCATGCGGATGGGCAGAAGCCCATTGAGGCTGTCGGCCAGATCGAACGCCGCCTCGCGCATGGTGCGCGCCATCGAAGGAAACAGCGACTGCGTGGTGGTTTCGTAGTTCCAGACGTGGGTGCAGTTTCCGAAGCAGCAACCTCGATCGTCGTTTATGCCCTCAAAACCGCGAAACTTGCCGTCGGCTGTTCGGAAGCAGGTAGGCGTAGCCAGCGTGGACAAGTTGGCCATGGCCGCTTCCTTTACCGGCGCGGGCAGAGTGGTTTCGCGCAGGGCGTGCAGGAACTCCTGCATGCGCTTTTCCAGCGATAGCAGGTTGGCCGACAGGTACTGAGCCGCCGCCCACGCGTCACCAAAGCGCTGGGAATAGTAGTTGCCGATGATGGCATTCAGGTCCACTTGCCCGGCGCTGCTGGCGGTGTTGTTGGCGTTACCCCAACCACACCAGGCCGGCGTGCGGTTGGGGAAATGCCAAGCCAGGACGAAGGTGTACTCGGCCGTCGCTCCCGCCGCGATCTCGCGCTGCAGGCAGATGGAACCAACCGCGTTGCGCTGCGATGCTTCCGGCCCCAGTTGGCCGTCGTCGGAAAAGTCGTCCCAGAACAGCAAGGGACTCGCCCACCACTTGGCGCGCGGCCATCCGGTCAGGTGCGTCACCTTACCTTGTCCGGCGCCGAGCACGCAGAGCGCAAATGAACCCGCTAGGGGAGCGGTCTTCTCCACGCCTGGGTTTGTCATAAACAGCCCGTGCATATTTTCGGCGTTGCGATATTCGTTCGTCCGGTTCGGGACGAACGAGCGACCCCGGTTCTCGCGGAGATCTACCCCCACCGGATTATCCAGCGAGAACGCAATGGACACCCTGGCCGCTACTTCAGCAGGGTTGTGGACTACGTACCGCAGCACAGCCACAGGAAGTCCGGAGGCGTCGGCGTCAAGCGGAATGATGGGCGTGAATGCCTCCAGCGTGACCTTGACCGGCAGGCCGGGATCGCGAAAGGCGATTTTCGCCAGAGGGTACTCCCCGATGAAACTGGCTTCCTCCACTCGCGAGAGGCCCGAGACTTGGTTCGGGCTCAGCCCGTCGGCGGCCTCATAGGGTGGAAGCAGCTTCGACTCTAGAACGCGCACGACCGGTTTCGCCTTCCCCACCTGCACCCAGATGCTCGGGAAGCAGTAGTTCGGCGACTTCCCTTTGTCAGGACGGTTGAAGATCTCCCAGTCGCGCAACTGGCCGCGGCCGCCGAGACCGATGCTGCCAGCGGCAATTCCGCCCAGCGGGAATGCGATCATCCCAAGTTGCCGGCCGGTAAAGGTTCGCGGGTACTGGAATGCGGTGTGGGCGGGCGACGCGGGTTTCGAATCCGCCTTCTCGCCGGACCCTGCCTGCAACGGCGCCTGCGCTGACGGGGCCTGTGTCGCCCCGCCGGCCGCCAGCGCTACCGTCTTCAAGAAGTTGCGCCGTCCAGCCATTGACGATGTCTTTGTGCTCTTCATAGAAAGTTATTTAGAATAGCAGACGGAGTGCCAGTTGCAGGTTTCTTGGGCTATTTTGCTGGCTGCTGATCACGCCGAACGCCGTGGAATTGATATTCGTATTCGGAACGCCGAACTGGACCCGATTGAAGGCATTAAATGCCTCCGCACGGAACTGCACCCGGACTCTTTCCCGGATGCGCGTGTTCTTGAAGAGTGACATATCGAAGTTGTTCACCCCGGGGCTCCGAAGGTTCGGCATCATGCGCGGCGCATTCCCGTAGGTGAACGGGGCGTTGAACGAAAACGCCGAAGTGTCGAAGTACCGCAGAAGCCGGCCGGTAACCACACCGCTGAGAGTCGGATTGCTGCCGTTCCAGTTCGGACGCTGGGTGCCGGCGAAGCTGCCGCTGCCATTCCCGCCGGTCACCTGAAGGGGGAAGCCGCTCTGGAACGTCGTGTTGCCGTTGACTTGCCAGCCACCGATGATCTTGCCGAACGCGCCCCCACGATTCAGGAATGGCTTGCCCGGGCCAAACGGAAGTTCATAGACATAGCTGAGCACCAGCGTCTGCGGAGTATCCCACGAACTCAGTGCCCGTTCTCCCCTGATGGAGTAGAAGTTTTGCAGCGCAGCGCCCGAGAACGACTCGCCGGGGAAGCCGTTCACGCTGGGGACCATGTCGTCGATCTCCTTGGCAAGCGTGTACGCGGCCGCCACACTAAACCCGTTGGCCATCCTGTGCTCCACCCTCGCCAGCAGGGCGTGATAAGACGACTCGCCGTAGTTGGCGTTCCTGCTCGACACGCTCAGGAACTGGGGATACGGCCGCAGAGACTGGCCCAATGTGATAGTCGATGTGGCGAGTTGTCCTCGCGTGATTGCGCCGAAGTAGGGATTGGCGACTTGGCTGTTCAACTGCGCCCCGAGCGCCAGATACTGCGGTGCAAGCTGGTCCCACTCCTGAATTCCCATGAGGTGAATACCGCGCGATCCCGAGTAGGAGATTTCGCCAACCGTGTCCCACGGCAGCTTCCGCTGAATGCCGAAGTTCCAGGTCTGCACGTACGGTTGTTTCGCATTCCGATCGAGGATGAAAAGGTTCTGTCCGAGAACGGTGAGCAATCCCGCGGCGCTGCCGGTCGCGGAGCAATAGCCTGTCGGGAACGGATTGGAGAGCACCGCGTACGGCGTCAACCCATTGTCAAGGCTGGTAGCGGCGGCAGTGGAACAGACAAAGCCGGTTTGTGGCATGGCGTTGTTGTTTCTGCCATTGCCCCAGCTATTACTGTAAAAGACCCCGTACCCGCCGCGAAATACCATGGTGTCGCCCAGGTTATACGCGAATCCGAATCGGGGGGCGAAATCTTTCTTGTTCGGTGTCCAGTTTCCTTGAGCCACGCCATTGACGCCGGGAAACAGCAAGCCGCCGCGGACGGTGGCCCCGTTGGAGAGCGTTGCCGTATTGGTAAAGTCGAAATTCGATACCCGGTTGTTCGCCTCCACACGGGGAGCCTCGTACTCCCAGCGGAGCCCGAAGTTCAAGGTTAGGTGCGAGGTGACCTTAAAATCGTCCTGGAAGTAGAACCCGAAATAGGGCTGGGTGTATTGCCCTCGCAGCTCCGTCACGTTGTGCGTACCGCTGGACATGGTACCCAATAGGAAAGACGCATATCCGAAACCGGATGTGGCGCTGCTCACCAACGGGTTCGGCCCCTGCGTGAAAGCCGCGCTGGACGAGTACGAGCCGGTATTGTTGTCCGCCACGTTGGTGCTATATTTGCCGAGACCGTACATGCCGCCAAACTTGAAGGTGTGCTTCCCGGACACCTTGGCCATGTTGGCCTTCCCCTCAAAGCGGTCGGAGACGTCGTGCTCATTGAAGTAGCCGCCAAGGCTCGCCATCTCGCCGGGGCTAACGGAGGGAAAACCGAGGCTGACGCTGTGCGCAGCCAGGGAGGCAGGGAATCCCAATTGAGTGGGATCAAACCCGTTGGAGAGCCCGAAGCTCTGGTAGAACCAACGCGCCCAAGAGAACAGGAACTCGCCGTAGAGCGTCGGACTAAAGGTCTTGGTCACTTTGCCCAGCGCGTACGGGTGGTGCTGGGGTTTGGTCACGTAACCGGGGCTCGCGATGTCACTCTGACCGAACGTGGCCGGATTGGCCCAGGTGCCGAGATTAGCCTGGGAGAATCTTCCCATAATCAAGGTACTGGAGTTCAACTGGTGATCCACGCGCCCGGAGAAGTCATCGGTTCCGCGTGTCGAGGGCCCGCTGAAGAAGTAATTGTTAAGGCCGGTGTTTTTGTTGCCAGTCGATGTCGGCGCCGGGTAATACGCCTGCATCTTCGCCGCCACGGGATCGATCTTGCTCTGTGGAATGCGATTTCCGGCGAACGGCGTGCGGATGTACTGCCCGGGACTGTTCGGATCCTGCCGGGTAGTCGTGGGATCGTAGATCGCCACCTGCTGTCCGTTGCTGGAGAAGGTTTGAGAGAAGTCGCCGGCCTTCTGCTGCGAAGTGGGCACGCTGGTGGTTACTACCGTCGGGATTTCTTCCCGGAGTCCTTCGTAGGCGAAGAAGAAGAACGTCCGGTTTTTGACGATCGGCCCGCCAGCGGTTCCGCCGAACTGGTTATAGCGGAGCATGGGCCGTGGCTTGCCCGAGGAATTGGAGAAGAAGTCGTTGGCCGCGAGGGCGTCGTTGCGGAAGTACTCAAACAAGCTGCCGTGCAGCCTGTTGGTGCCGCCCTTGGAGACGACGTTGATGACACCACCTCCGGAGTTGGCGTACTCCGCGCTGAAACTGCTGGTCTGGATTCTGAATTCCTGCACCTCCTCAACCTGCGGACTGTATTCGGGGCCATTGAACGTGAGATTGGTGTTGTTGCCGCCATCCAGCATGAACTGACTCTGGTTGGGCCGCGAGCCGTTGATGGAGAAAAACTGGTAGTGGCTCTCAAGCACGGGGTTACCAGTGGTCTGCCGGGTGGCGCGAACGCCGGGGACCAGGGTTAGCAGCGCATTGGAGTTGCGCCCCAGGATGGGGAGATCCTCGACTCTTTCCGGGGTGACAACGCCGCCGATGGCGTTACTCCCGGCGTCCAGAAGAGGTGCCGTGTCCGTCACGGTTATGGAGTCGGAAGTGGCTCCCAGTTCCAGCGTGAAGTTCAACACCGCGGTTTGAGCGACTGCCAAGTGGATCCCGGAACGGTTGATGGCACGAAAGCCCGCTGCCTCCACATTGATTCGGTAGTTTCCGGGTTGGAGCAGCGGCACTGTGTAGATGCCGTCCTGATTGGCCTGGGCCTGCCACTTGATCCCGGTGCTCTCATTGACCACGATGATCGTGGCTGTCGGGGCCACCGCGCCCGTGATGTCCTTGACGGTGCCCGTAATCTGTCCCGTCGTTTGAGCATAGGCTGCGCTTTGAAGAGCCGTCGCCATCAGCAACAAGGCAAGGGCGGAAACGGTCTGCTTCGCTGTCATGATCGACCCCTCTTCGCACCGGCAGGACCCCACGGCGGTTGCTCGACCCTCCACCAGCGCGGATCGTCCCCAAACCGAAACGGGTTCCGTAAGCGCTTAAGCAACTTGCTTACGAAAAAGACAGTATCACGCCATTCGGACGGTGTCAAGCCAAAAAGATAACAAAAAATGCCGTTCCTGAATAGCGTGTAAAGCACAGATTTTAAAATGTTTGATGCAACAATAGACGAGATTCAACACCAAAGCCCAAAGACAGTTACCGTCTCCTGTATTGACGTTAATGATTTACTGTATTAGCATCTTACTGGAAGAGGACCGCATGACCAAACGCACTTCGATGAAGGACATCGCCCGTGACTTGAATGTGTCGATCGTGACGGTCTCGAAAGCCCTCCGCAACCAAAAGGACATCAGTCAGGCGACGCGGCAGCGAGTGCTCGACCGCGCTGCGGAATTGAACTACATGCCCAATTTGGCCGCGCAGACACTGGCCACCCAACGGAGCTACATCATCGGCTTCGTGGTACCCGATTTGATGATCTCGTTTTTCGCCGAGATCTCGAAAGGCGTTTCCGAGCGGTTGGCGCCGTTGGGCTATCACGTCGTGATCGCCCATTCGCAAGAAGATCCGGAGATTGAGAAGCAGGAAATCGAGCGCCTGCTGGCTCGGCAAATCGACGGACTGCTGATAGCGTCTGCGCAGAGCCGTCCGGATGCGGACCTTTTCCAGTCGCTCGAAACCCGGCATGTTCCGTACGTTCTCGTCGACAGGGCACTGCCGGGCCTCCGCTCAAACTACGTCGGCGTAAAAGACGAGGGGATCGGCGAGTTGGCCACGGAACACCTGGTCGAGCAGGGCTGCCGGCGCATCGCCCATATCCGCGGTCCCGCGCTCCCCACGGGCGCCGGGCGCCTCAAAGGATATCGCGGTGTATTGCGCCGCCACGGTATGGAGTTTTCTGCCAAATATGTGGTGAATGGCCAATCGGGTAAGCATACCGGTAATCTCGCCATGCGGGAGTTGCTGAAACTGGACCCTCCTCCCGACGGAGTGTTTTGCTACAACGATGCGGTTGCCGCAGGCGCACTCATGGCGATTCTAGAGGCCGGGTTGCGGATTCCGGACGATGTGGCGGTCATCGGCGCCGCCAACGTGCATTACTCCGATGTGCTGCGGGTGCCGCTCTCGACCATCGACCAGAGCAGCGTGCTGATCGGACAGAAGGCAGCCGATCTGCTGGTGCGGTTGATCGATGCCAAGACCGAGCCGGCTCCGGAGCGCATACTTATTCCACCACGCCTGGTGGTGCGGGAATCCAGCCGACGCAAGTTTGGAGTATCACAAGGGGTACCAGTAGGAGTATTTGTATGAGACGCTTACTTTGCTTAATGTTTGTGGTAGGACTTATGGCGATGAATCTGCTCGCGGCTGTCGACGTCGGCAAAACAGAGTATAAGGGTTGGAAGAACTGCTATCGAGTTACGAATGGAGAGGTTGAGCTCATTGTAACTGGGGACGTTGGCCCAAGAATAATTCGATTCGGATTCGTGGGTGGCCAGAATCTGTTTAAGGAGTATTCCGAGCAGCTTGGGAAAAGCGGAGAGGCGAAGTTTCAACTGCGGGGTGGCGATCGCGTCTGGAAGGCCCCTGAGGATCCGGTAGCTACCTGGGCTCCCGACAATGTTCCGGTCGAAATCCGTATGACGCCCGCCGGCCTGGTGGCTCGCGCGCCAATTGAGCCGCTGACAGGCCTACAGAAGGAAATTGAGGTGCGCCTGGCCCAATCCGGTACGCAGGTAACAGTCGCACATCGGATCACCAACCACTCGCTATTCGCGTTGGAATTTGCGCCTTGGGTGCTCACTATGATGGCTCAAGGCGGCGTCGCGGTGACCGGGTTTCCACCCCGTGGAAAGCACCCGGCCAATCTCGAGGCCACTAATCCATTAGTCATGTGGGCTTACACGAATCTCGCCGATCCTCGATGGAAGTTTACCAGGCAATACATGATGCTTCGTCAGGACCCGAATAACTCAGATGCGCAGAAACTAGGTCTCTTCAACCCGGACACCTGGGCGGCCTATCTTCTGAATGGCGAGGCATTCGTGAAGCGGACAACGGCGGATGTGTCGAAAACCTATCCCGATTTCGGCTGTTCGTTCGAAACTTTCACGAATAACGAGTTTCTAGAGATGGAAACTCTTGGACCACTGACCAAGGTGCTTCCTGGAAATACGGTAGAGCAGGTGGAGCATTGGTCGCTCTACCGCGGCGTGAAGCCCGGAGGACTGACGGATGAGGAATTGAACCATGTGCTTCTCCCCCTGGTAGAGGCTGTCGGAAGGACGGGACGATGAAGGCTCATCGTGTCGAAGCACCCTGAGCCGGGATGCCAAGGGTCTGTTTGTAGGCCGTGACGGAAGCAACCTGGTGTTCACTTTTGTCCTGGTCAGTTCGTTGTTCCTCCTCTGGGGTTTCTGCAACGGGATGATCGACGTGATGGACAAGCACTTTCAGGAGGAATTAGGACTCAGCAAATCCCAATCCGCATGGGTGCAGTTCGCCCACTATCTCGGCTATTTTCTGATGTCTCTACCCGCCGGCTGGCTGGCCACCAAGCTGGGATACAAAGGCGGCATCGTCATCGGCCTTCTGATCGTGGCGCTGGGCGGGTTCTGGTTCATCCCGGCTACACAAATCAACGAGCTCGTACATTCCGGGCGCGTCTCGGCCAATGCCGCGTTCGTCGCCTTTTTGGCTGGGGTTTGCGTCATCGCGACTGGCCTCACGTTTCTGGAAACCATCGCCAACCCTTACACCACGGTGCTGGGGGATAAGCGCTTTGCGGCAACCCGCATCAATCTCGCCCAATCCTGCAACGGCATCGGTTGGATCTTCGGTCCAATTGTCGGCAGCATGTTTTTCTATTCCAAGGATGCCCACGGCGTCAACACGGGCAGCACGACGCTTTACATCCCTTATGCGGGTGTTGGAGTAACGGTCATCGTCCTGGCGGTCATATTCTATTTCTCCAAAATCCCCGAGATCAAAACCGAGGATGACTATCACCTGGATGATTCCGCGCAAGGCGTTACCAAGTCCATTTGGGCGCACCCGCACTTCGTACTGGCGGTTGCGGCGCAGTTTTTCTACGTTGCGGCCCAAGCCGGTATTTTCAGCTTCTTCATCAATTACATGACCGCCGAAGTGCCGGCTGTCCCGGCCGCGTGGAAATCCGGCATGACCAGCCTGTCCTCCCATTCCAACCTATTACACGGGTGGCTCCTCGGCTGGTTCGAGACGAACAAAGCGGGCGTTCTCTCCTTCAGCAACAAGGGCGCCTCCAATCTGGCGTCCCTCGGCTTTGTGCTCTTTCTGGCCGGCCGCTTCTCGGGCGCGAGTTTACTGAAGAAATGCTCCGCTCACAAAATGCTTGGTCTGTACGGTGTGCTAAACGTGATCATGACTTTTCTGGTCTTCTGCAAACTCGGCTGGCTGTCCGTGATCTGTGTCTTCCTGAGCTATTTCTTCATGTCCATCATGTTCCCGACCATCTTTGCACTGGGAATTTTCGGCCTGGGCGCGCGCGCGAAAAAGGCGTCTGCCTACATTGTCATGGCAATCATGGGCGGCGCCGTGCTACCGAAACTGATGGGTTATGTCGCCGACAAGTTCGATATGTCCCGCGGCTTCATCGTGCCCATGGTCTGCTTCGCTTTCGTGGCATGCTACGGCCTGACCTGGTCGAGGCTCAGCAAGGCGGAGTCGCTGAACGACGAGACGAGTTTGGTCAGCAGTTAGGTTTTCGATCTTTTGGAAGGATGCGGAGTTTCAGCGGGTATGCAGCCCGCGTTCGTTTTATACGGAGATCACAAATGGAACATTCGGACGTAATTCTAATCGCCAGCGGCGACATGCGCCTTTCGGCGAATCGTGAGTGTTGGCCCGCACAGAGGGCGGTAGAGGAGGCTGTGTCCTCCGCCATACGAAACGAAGGGCGGTCTGTGCGCCGTGGGCATCCGTTCGACGCGGAGCAGGGACACGGCTTCATACACGGCCAGCGGCATGGCATCGAAGTCTTTCGCCATATACCACCGGACGCGCCCCTCGTTGTCGTCGAGGCGGTCTGGCAATACAGCTATCACGTTTTGCCTGGTTTGATCACCCATAAGGGTCCAATTTTGACGGTTGCCAACTGGTCCGGACAATGGCCAGGACTTGTCGGGATGCTCAATCTGAACGCCTGCCTGGCCAAAGCCGGCGTCAGGTACAGCACCTTGTGGAGTTCCGACTTCACGGACAGTTTCTTTCTCAAGGGCCTGCGCCGGTGGCTGAGCGGTGAAGCGATCATCCACGACACCAGCCACGTTCACGCTCTCTCGTCTGTTCACCTTCCTTCTGGGCCAGAGAGCGCCGGGCGTGAACTGGGACGCCAACTCAGGCGCGACAAGGCCATTATGGGTGTGTTTGATGAGGGGTGCATGGGAATGTATAACGCCATCATCCCTGACGAACTGCTCCAGCGGACTGGCGTATATAAGGAGAGGCTCAGTCAATCCGCGCTCTACGCCGCCATGCGTTGCGTGCCCGGCGAGGAAGCGCAAATGGTTCGGAGCTGGCTCGATGCCAAGGGCATGAAATTTCACACTGGTCCCGATCCGGATGCCGACCTTACGGATGGCCAGATCCTCGAACAGTGCCGGATGTACATTGCGGCGGTGAGAATGGCCGACGCTTTCGGCTGCGATGTGATAGGCATTCAGTATCAGCAGGGACTAAAGGACCTTTGCCCAGCGTCGGATCTTGCCGAGGGTCTCCTCAACAACGTCGATCGGCCGCCGGTGAAAGCCGCCCGAAATGGACGGGTCCTGTTCGAGAACTGCGCAGTTCCACATTTTAACGAAGCGGATGAATGCGCGGGACTTGACGCTTTGATTACGAACCGTGTCTGGCGATGCCTGGGGCTGGAGCCGGAAACCACTCTCCACGACGTGCGATACGGGGAACCAATACATGTTGACGGTCGTGAGGAATTCGTGTGGCTGTTCGAAATTTCAGGCGCCGTTCCTCCCAATCACTTCGTCAATGGTTACGCGAGCGCAACAAGTGAGCGCCAGCCCGCCATGTACTTCCCGCTCGGTGGAGGCACGATCAAAGGGGCCAGCAAGCCCGGCGAGATCGTTTGGAGCCGCATCTTCGTCGAGTACGGGTGTTTGAAGGCGGACTTGGGCCGCGGCACGTCGATTGGCCTTGCCGATTCTGAGAACGCGCGCCGGTGGGCGATGACGACACCTCAGTGGCCTATCATGAATGCCGTCCTGAGAGGAGTCAGCCGCGATCAATTCATGGGCCGTCACAAGGCAAACCATATTCAGGTCGCGTACGCGCCCGACTCTGAGGCAGCGGCTAATGCGCTCGCCGCCAAAGCGGCCATGATGGACGAACTCGGTATCGAGGTAAGCATCTGCGGAAGTGCGACCTTCGCAGCCTGAATTGTGGCCAAGTCCCCATGGCGAATGTGAAAGCACTCGCGCCTCGGGCAGGAGCTTGTCGCGGGCAGCGCGCCCTCCGGGGGTCTGGGGGAAAGCCCCATGCGCGACCCTCAGCATGCGGCGAACGGTGTTCCGCAACCAATAGGTCGAACCCTCGCGCTGCGAATCGTTTCACACAGTGGCGACTCTGTCGCGATCTTCCCAATCGAGGATTAAAATATCATGAACCAGAAGAGAAAGGCAAGATATGGAACTTCTGCTTCGAAACGTTTTGTTTGATGCATCGTAGCCCTTCGCAGTCACGCCGGCAGATGTCGAGTTAGCGCATAGCGCCTGATCGGGCCAGGAGGTCGGCCGGCATTCATACCAGTCGAGGGCGAGCCATCCGGGCGTCCGTGCGGAACGTCAGAGACCCGGCCAACCGTATTGTCTGAAACGATTTGATCTCCTTTACACAACCAGAAACCGGGAAAACGCACTATACTAAAGCCAACGGGCCGTCCTGAAAACCGACAGGAGTGCTTCCTCGACTCGGGCCGTGCGTCCGCAGTGACGCACCATACGATCCAGCGGGAGGCACGGAAACGGAGGACGCAGGTACTGAACATTACCACCGGATAAGAGCTACCTTCCGATGGGGCGTAGCGGCGTTTCGATACCGAGTTGCTGCTCGCGCCCTGCCTCAGCGCATTGATTGACTGGCCCTACCGTGATCGTCGGGTCGTCGAGCTAGGGCCATGTATCGGGTATGCTGAAACCGACTCACCGTCGAAATGGCAATCCGGCGCTCATCGCGGACGCTGAACCGTTACAATCTGGGAGGGCAGCTAGTTGCGCGATGCGACCGGCACCGGGGTTTTTGCCGCATCCGCCCGAACATATGGTGGATCCCAGCCCTGGATGAGCACAGCATATTCGGCGGCGCTGCCGTCTGAGGAAATTTGTGGAATTCAACGGATCGAGGAGGTAAAGTCGGCGCAATGACGAAACACACGATGCGGGACGTGGCCCGATTGGCGGGTGTGTCGGTGGCCACAGTTTCAGCCGTGATCAACGGAACTGCTACGGTCAGCGAGGGGCGATCCAGGAAAGTCCGTGACGCGATGGAGGCTCTGGACTATTACCCGGACCAAGTAGCGCGCAGCCTGAAAACAGGCCGAACCGACGTCATTGGAATGGTAGTACCAGATATTACGAATATCTTCTTTCCGCAGGTCATTCGTGGGGCGGAGGATGCCGCGCGGGGACAGGGCTACTCGGTGATCCTGTGCGACTCGAATGAGGACTCCGAGGAAGAGCGGCGTCATCTGGACACCCTGTTTTCACGGCGCGTGGACGGCGTTCTGCTCGCCTGCTCCGATCCCTCGGCCGGTTACGAGCACCTCATGCGGCGGAGGTTCCCTGTCGTCTTCGTGGACCGCATTCCACGAGGACTAACGGACGGCGCCGTATCGACCGACAATGTCGAAGCGGGCTTCCACGCTACCAACCATCTGATTCAGATCGGCCACGAGCGGATCGCGTTCATCACGGGACAACTGGGCTTGTCGCCCCACTATGGCAGGCTTGAAGGATTTCGGAACGCGATGCAGGCTCGGGGTTACGCGATTCGCGAGGAGTATCTGCGGGCGGGCGACTCGCAGATCGATACGGGACGGCGCCTGGGCCTAGAACTGCTCAACCTGAACCCGCGTCCGACGGCCATCATCTCCAGCAACAACAAGATGCTCCTCGGGCTGATGGGGGCTATCGCCGAATTGGGCATTCCTTGTCCCGCCGGCGTCAGCACGGTAGGGTTCGACGATTCCGCGTGGACCGAACACTTCGCGCCGGGGCTAACGGTCATCGCTCAACCGGCGGATGAGATCGGAAGGGCGGCGTTCGCGATGCTCCTCTCCAAAATGCAACCAGCGGATGGCGAAGCCAACGATGAGCCGGACATTAAGCTGTTACCGGCCGAGCTCAAAGTCCGCGGCTCCACTGCGCCTCCGAGATCCGCGGCGACTGCGCCTGCCAAGAACGTTCGAGAAACGATTGTGGCTGGTTGAGTTAGCTATCGGTCATTTCGTTCCCCGTGACACCACCATGCCCGCGCGATCACGGTTTCGAGATCCTCGGGCGCATCGCCAGTTCCTTGGCGCACTTCCCGCTCACCCGAGAGAAGGGCTGATCTTGTGTGCCCCTTCCAGCGGAACCACCAACTCAATCTTGCGCACTACCAACAGAATGACGAGGAAGGATAGCGGATGCAGAAGCCCGGAGATAGCGAAGACCAACACGTAGCTGTGATAGGCAGTTAGCAGCACGCCTACCAGTAGATTGAACAGCATGGCACCGAACGAGCCCGCCGCGCCCAGCAACCCTGCCACGGCCCCCACATTCTTTGAAGGAAACATGTCCGCCGCGAGCGTCTGCAGAATGGTGGACCAGAACTGATGTCCGAACATCGCCATACTGAAGAACACGATGGCGAGTGCCAGGGGTGATGTCGCAATCAGAAGCGATGCCGGCATGCAGGCCGCGCCGATGCCCAACGCGATCTTCCGGGAAGCGTCCACCGAGAACGTACGCCGTATCAGATAGCTCGAAAGCCACCCGCCGATAAAGCTGCCGGCTCCAGCCCACGCATACGGGATCCAAGCGTAGTAGCCGATTTCCTTGATGTTCAAGTGCCGGACGTCCCCAAGATACTTGGGAAGCCAGAAAATGAAGAAGAACCATGCGGAGTCGGATAGGAACTTGGCTATCACAAGGCCCCAGACCTGCCGGAAGCGGAACAGCCCGATCCACGACACGTTGGCCGTGGTGCGCTGCTCCGAAAGCGCCGCCTTCAGATAGTCGCGCTCAGTGGCCGTCACCAGTCTGTGGCGGGCAGGAACGTTATAAACAAAAAGCCACACTACTGCCCAAATTAATCCCAACGCGCCAGTGACAAAGAATACCCATCGCCAGTTAGACCGCAGCACGATGGCTGCAATCAACGGAGGAGCAATGACGGCGCCGAGACTCGAACCCGTGTTGAAGATGCCGAACGCGAACGATCGCTCCTTGGGCGGGAACCACTCCGAGACCGCCTTGGCGGAACCGGGGAACCCTCCCCCCTCCCCCAAGCCCAACATGAACCGTGCGACGCCCAGACCGAATACGCTACTAATGGCGCCTTGCATCAGGTTGGCCATGGACCACCATGCGATCATAACCGCATATCCCCAGCGTGTTCCGAGGAGGTCCATGATCTTGCCCCCGCCCGCGTACATCACGCCGTACGCGAGGAGAAACAGGAACTGCAGTTGCGAATACTGCTGGTCGGTAATCGGTATGGACTTCTGTATCTCGCCTATAACCACCGGGAGATTCTGCCGGTCCAGGTAGTTCAGCGCAGTGGCCGCGGCCAGCAGGCCCGCTATCCACCAGCGGAGGTTAGGAATTTTCATGATGAGCAGTCACCTAATAATCTCGATCCAGGCCATCTTCACCGGCCGAGCTGGCGTGATGCCAGTAGTTTCTCGTTTAACTCAAATCCCAGCCCTGGACCTTCGGGCAGAACCATCTCGCCGTTGCGGATTACCGACGGCGGAACCAGCAGATCGTTCTTCCACTTATCTTCGCGAGCCGCGCTCTTAGCAATAGCGATGTGTTCCCAATCGCCGTAGAACAGGACCTGGGGGACCAGGACCGGATCCGCCGCAGACAACAGTCCTACCAGTGAAAACAACAAACCGAGTTGTAACCCGAATTGACGCGTAGGTTTCTCCATTTTCATCTAACAAGACAGATGCGGACCGCTAGGATCTAGAGCGTCTTACATAGCTGTTTTTCCAGTCGCCCATGCAGAAACTGGGCGGCCTGTCGGGCGGCGGAGTCGGGGTCCGGCTTGGGAAGAATCTCCGCGGTGAGGTAGCCGTTGTAGCCTATGTCGGCGAGGATATCGAAAACCTCATCGAACGGCATGTGGCCCCAGCCCGGCGCCAGGCGGTTGCTGTCGGCCACGTGTATATAAGAGATATAGTCTTTTGCCGCGGTGAACGCGAGGCGGAACGAGGCGTCTTCAATGTTCATGTGAAAGATGTCGGGCATCAGTTTCACACAGGACCGCCCTGCTTCGCGAATGATCTCAAGCCCTTCGGCGCAGTTGTTGATGAAATTGACCTCATAGCGATTGACCGGCTCCACGATCAATTCCACGCCAAGCGGTTCGGCCACATCGGCGCAGCGGTGTATACACGCCAGGTAGCGCTGGCGCGCTGTGGCCGGCGATTCGCCCTCATGAATCACGCCGCGCACCCGCCCAGTGTTGACCTTGGCGCCGAACTCGGCCGCGAGCCTGATCATCTCGATAATGCGCTGGACCGCGGCGTCCCGAATGGCAACATCGGGGTGAGTGAAGTATAAGCGATCGGCCGAAAACACCTGTCCGGAGGAGACACAGGGGACCTCCAGCCCCGTGGCGGCAAGGCGTCGCTTCACCAGGGGAATGTTCACTTGAGACGCATACCGGAGAGCGAACTCCACGCCATCATAACCCAGCGCGGCACAACGGTCGACGCACCGGTCGAGGTCGTCTCGAAAGACGACGAAGGCACTCGGAAGGGCATCCCCGGTAGCGACAGCCAGTCCGATTTTCACGACGCTACCGCCGCGACGATCGCACGCCCGCGCCGGACGATGTGCTCGGCCGAAATTCCGTACTTTGCCAGAAGCTCGGTGTAACCGCCCGACTCGGTGAAGCGATCTTCGATACCGATCATGTGGATAGGCCCGAGCGCCGCCGGCGCCAACGCTTCGGCGACCGCACTCCCCATGCCGCCACAGACCGTATGCTCTTCCACCGTAAGGATGCGGCCCGTCTTGCGCACCGATGCCGTCAACGCGCCGACATCCATTGGCTTGATGGTTGAGACTTCCAACAAGTCGACGGAGATACCCTCGCCAGCCAGGAATTCGGCCGCTTGGATGGCCATGAAGACCGGCACTCCGCTTGCCGCAATCGTCAAATCGGCGCCGTCGCGCAGTTTCCGTATCTTTCCGATCTCAAGCGGCGCCGCACCCTCGAACAGCACCGGCGTTGGATTGCGGCACATCCGAATGTATGTGGGACCGTTTCGAACTAGTGCGGCTTCCAAAGCCTGGCGCAACTCGATTCCATCCGCAGGCAGGATCACGGCCATATTTGGCACGGCGCGCATCATTGCGATATCGAGAATCGCCTGGTGGCTCGCGCCATCGTAGGAATCCGAAAGACCGGCATAGCCACCGGCCAGGATCACGGGAAGATTATTGTAAGCGATGATGTTTCGAATCTGATCGGCGCCCTTCAAACTGAGGAATATCGCGAAGGTACTGACCACCGGCCGGAGGCCGCAAGTCGCCATCCCCGCGGCCATGTCAACCATGTTGCCTTCCGCCACGCCGAGGTTGAAAAACCGGTCTGGATACACCGCGCCGAATTTAGCCGTTCGTGTGCTCGAGGCGACATCCGCATCCAGCACGGTCATTTCTGGATACTGATCCGCCAGGGCCAGGAGCGCCTCGCCGAACGCATCTCGCATGGCGGCCTGTTGCATTGTGCTCATAGTGCGGTCTCCAGTTGCCGCAGCGTTTTGACAAGCTCGCGGCGGCCATTGATGTAGCTGGTTTCGTCGATGGGCGCTCCGTGCCAGTAAGCGTTGTCTTCCATGAACGAGACTCCCCGTCCTTTGTGGGTCTTGTAGATCACCGCGATGGGTCCGTCCGTCTGCCGCTTGATCCAGTCGAATGACTTCAGGATTTCGGTTACGCTGTGGCCGTCGTACACGGTAGGGGCGAGATTCCAACGAAACGCACGGAACTTCTCGTCGAGTGGGTCCATGGGCATGATGACATCGCTAGGGCCGTCCAATTGGACCTTGTTGTAATCGATCAGCGCTACCATCCGATGTGGCCTGAACTTCGCCGCAGCCATGATGGCTTCCCACGTCTGGCCCTCGTTCAGATCGCCGTCGCCGATCAGCACGTAGCTCCAGAAATCGCGTTTGAGCAGGCGAGCCGACAACGCCATTCCGAGTGTCACCGACATGCCGTGGCCCAGCGCTCCGGTGGACATCTCGACGCCCGGCGTAGCGTGCATGCACGGATGCCCTTGAAGCTTGCTGTTCAATTGACGGAAGGTGCTCAATTCCTCGACGGGGAAATAGCCTCGATTCGCAAGTACCGTGTAGAGCATGCAGGACGCGTGCCCCTTGCTGAGGACGAGGCGGTCACGGTCCGGCCAGTGCGGATCGTCGGGCCGGATGCGCATGGCGTCGAAGTATAGCGCTACCAGCAGTTCGGCGGCTGACGCCGCTCCACCCCAGTGCCCGGTGCCCTTCTCGTGGAGGATATCGAACACAGTGATTCGAAACTGCTGCGCAAAGTACTGTAGAAGTGCTGCCTTTTTCAGCCGGTCCGGCTCCTCGATTGCTTGTTGGATATTGATGCTGGGAGTTTGAATTAAATTTGTCATAGTCAGCTTGTGGCCGGTTCAGTTCACCACGTCAACCGGAATATCCATCATGTCGCAATAAAATTTGAGTGCGCGCCTGTGGTCGCCGGGTATAACGTGGGCATGATTGGTGTTGTATATCTCGATCAAGTCGGCCGGAGGTATGTTCATACGAACGTAGCCGTGCGGCCAGGCGGAGCAGGTCTCGGCCATCTTCTCGCGCGGGAAATCCACGAATTCGCCGCGCGCGATGAACATCCGGTAGTTCCCGTTGACGCGGGTCAATCGCGCGAGCGTGATCTCGCCCGACTTGCAGACGTAGGAGAAGTGCCCGCCGCCCCCTCCGTATTTCGAGATCACGGGATCCAAGTGAACCAGTCCAAGATTCTCGTCTGGGTCCGCGCTTCTGGCGGAATACCAGGAGGGTTGCGCACCGCAGTTGCAACACACATAGACTTTGGCCGCGAAATCGTAGCTGCGAAGGTCGAACAATAATGTGGGATAGCCGCTGATCAGTTTCAGAATCTGCATCGTCAGTGCTCCGTCGGCGTCTGCCTCGCAGGCCAGCACGGTCGGCTCTTTCGGCCCGTTCCAGTCGTAGGGGTCATTCAAGAGCATCGCACTTACGCAGCCCGTGACATGATATTCACTGAGTTCGTAATGGCACTTCAGGCCGGCAAAAGCGAGCCCGAACTCGTTGACAATCTCTCGGATGGCGATGTAGTGGCGGATCTGCTCCTTCACGTTCTCCGGCAACGCCTTTCCCGATGTAGAGACACGGCCCAGCTTGGCATTCATCCACGCATAGGCGCGCTCCACCTCCTCCGGATCGGCTCCGCGGGCGCGGTCGATGATCTGCAGTTGATCGATGTGTTCCACGTCGACGCCGAAGCGCCGCATCCACTCCTGGGAACTCACCGCGCCGGTATTCATGCCGATGCTGCGTCCGCCTATCATCCCAAAGACACTGCCCTTCATGCGCTCAATGACGCCGGAGGCGCGGCAGAACGCCCAGAGGGTCTGTTGCATGTCCGGCTCCTCCTGCAGGTTCCCCCAGAGCTTGACGCTTTTCAGTCCGATCTGTGCCATCGCGCCGTGCGCAGCCAGAATGCCCCCCAACCCGGGCAAGGTTGGGTCTTTGGGCGAACTGAGGAGGACCGGTATTCCAAGCATACGCGCGGCAATCAGGCTGAAGTTTGGAAACGCGAACACCGGTATATTAAACACCGCCGCTTCAATGCCGGCTGCCCGCATTCCTGTAGCTACGCTTCTGGCTTGCGCCGCTGAATGTATGATTTCAGTGGTGCGAATCGTCGTGAGGAGCGGATCCTGGCCGAGTGTATCGGCAAGAGTCGACTCGTGCCGCCGAATCGCGCCTGCCAGGCTCTCATGCACGCTCAGCCTGCCGTCGGAGAAACTCAGCAGGCCTACCCGGAACGGGCTCGGCGTGGTCGGTACTGGAACGGAATTTGCGCTGCTAGTTATTGTTTGGGTGCCCATTTTAGTTTCGTGATTTGAATACCCTTCGAGCTGGGCGCGGCGAGCACGCCCCAGTGATGATTGTGCTGTGTCGCATCATTCATTCCCAGCTTCAGAAGCTCAGTCTCAGTCCGAACCGGAACGTTCGCTCATCCATCCCGGAGCG
>JANYJN010000784.1 GCA_025358475.1 Candidatus Solibacter sp. | reverse complement strand
CCGCGGATCGCCTCGATCACCACCCGTGCTTTGAACTGCGGACTGTGCTGTTTTCTCGTCGTCGTCATCGACCTCTCCTTGTCAACGACTTCGTCGAAAATATTACCTTATTGCCTGGCCTGAAATCCTGGGACCACTATAGCCTCCGCGTTTGTTGACAGCCCTGTTGAGAGAGGAGGCCCAATCTGGCGCGTCTTCGAACTCGGCAATCGCGGTTTTGTTTGTATCTCCAATGGTGTAACATTGGAAGTACGGAGGACGAGGTGCCTGATGCTTAAAAAGCTCACCAAACACGGGAATAGCCTAGCGCTGGTGATTGACCGGCCCATTCTGGATCTACTGAAAATCGACACGGACACGCCGCTCGACATCAGCACGGATGGCACGCGACTCATCGTCGCTCCTGCCGCGGCGCATCTCGCCCGTGGAAAGAAGTTCGACGCCGCGCAGGAGTGGGCCCACAAGCGGTACGGCAAGGCTTTCGAGAAACTGGCCAAATAAAGGAGCCGCCGGAACTCGCGTGGACCCACTGTTCCTTTCTCTCGATGAAGTGCTGGAGATGCGCCAGTAGCAGATTGACCGGTATGGTGGATCATTCGGCATCCGTGATTCCGGAGGGCTGCAGTCGGCGCTTGCAACTCTTCAAGCAACCTTCGGTGATGAATACCTTCACCCGTCCATCCCGGCCATGGCCGCCGCCTACCTGTTTCACATTTGCCAGAACCACGCCTTCATCGACGGCAACAAGCTAGTGGGTGCCAATGCGGCAATTACGTTCCTTCTGATGAACGATTGGGAACCAGAGTTCGAGCCGGACGAACTCGCCGATCTCGTGCTCTCGGTGGCATCCGGCGTGGTGTACAAAGCCGCCTTGACTGCGCTTTTCGAATTGCATTGCAGGCTAGCGACGGTGATCTGAAGATCGCCGCGCCCGTGATGTTTTTTTTGAAACCACATTATTCTGGAGGCTAATTGCGGAAGGATACTCCCGACGCGCCTCGCCGAAGGCCGGTCCGGTGCGCGATCTGCACCCGCCAGTCGGTGGGCTCGTCGGATACGCTGTCCTCGTACGAGATTCAGTACGAGGCGTGCGGTCTGTACCTGTAGGCCCAGCGCCTTCACGGCTGGACGCTGCTGACGGAGCGTTTCGATGACGACGGCTACTTTGGGGCGACTCTCGACCGTCTCGCGCTCAATCGTCTGCTCACGTTGGTGCGGCGGGGGCAAATCGACCGGATCCTTGTTCACCACCTCGATCGGCTGTCGCGAGGTGTCCAAGACTGCGTAACGCTCCTCGATGAACTCCGGCGGATCGAGGTCGCGCTGGTCATCGTAACCGCGCCGGATCTTGGCGACTCCACCCAAGACAGCTTCATGCTGAACATCCTGGCGTCTTTCGCTGAATTTGAGCGCGAGATGATCGCCTCGCGCATCGCCGATACTCGCGCACTGTTGAAGCAGCGCCACCTGCGATTCGTCGGCGGCGTGCCGTTTGGTTACGATGCCGACCGGCGCTCGAAGCAACTGGTGCCTTCGCCCCAATTCACCAGACAGCGGGCGGGCCGGAATTCGGAGCTCGTTGTGGGTGCTGGAAGCGAAGAGCTCCGGCATCTGCTCCAGCGCCGACTTCCTCCACTTGGAGATCTGGATCGGATGCACCTTAAACTGCGATCCCAACTTCTGGCCGCGGATCGCTTCGATTACTACTCATCGAGACAATATAAATAGCAGCACTGCATTCCTCGACCGAGAAAGACGGCCCCAGAAGTTGTGCGTATCAGCCAATCGAACCCCAGCAGATGATTAGGCTAAGCGTCAGGATGAACAGTGCGGGTACGAATTTTGTCAGTGGATCTCGAACTTTCAAGTGCATAGCCAGTGCTCCCAGCATCAACAAACTGATGAGAAGGGCGGCCGGAAAGACTATGATTTGAATCCACAGTCCTGCAATCAAGCAGCAAGCCGCTCCTACCTTCAGGGTGCCGACCACATAAGTAGACCAAGCTGGAAGCCCGTAGGCGGCGAATTCTTCGGGCAGTGAGCGGGCTTCACCTCCACGGTAGGCAGTGCTTCGACGAAAGCGGAGCAGCCAGACGTTCAAGAGGCCAAGGGCGACGATAATTTGAAGGATATGAACTATAGTTTGCATAGCGGTCTCGTCTTTTTCGGCAAAAGTAAATACTCGACCTTCCGTAAGTCTATCATTAAGCTTTAGGCATGCTGTCTATCGTCACTGTGATTGCGAAGGTTCTCTCAATCGCTCTTTTTAGCTGGTATGGCATGAGCTGTCTGCTATCAGAGAGGATGGTGGGGGAGTTTGAGCGCTACCGTCTAGCCCGCTTCCGCGTACTCACGGGAACGTTGCAGGTTGCCGCCAGCCTGGGAATGATTGCGGGACAATTTTATCGCCCTATTCTTCTATTTTCCGCTGGTGGTTTGGCGACGATGATGTTTCTCGCAGTGGCCACTCGCATCAGAATCAGGGACCCTCTATACGCAGCGATTCCTGCACTTGTGCTATGTGTCCTCAACTTGTTTATCTTCGCGGCTGCTCTTTGAGTTCGGAAGGACGCGCTGGGAGATTCGTCGCCCTTCGCTATCTCCTCCTGACCCAAGCCGGCTACATCTTGTCCTCAGAGCCCCTCCACATCTTCGACCCGCGCCACCACCTCCAGTTGCAGGGCCTCGCCGGGCGCGCCGCGACGACCACGCTCCACGACGCCACGGAGAGCGGTGTGTCCATCTCAGGCATCCTCCAGTCCGCGGAGGATTTCGCTGTGCTGGGCTGGTGGAACGCTCACGACTACTTCAACCATCTGCGGCTGAAGCACCTGCCTAAGACCGATCTCTCCAGCCTGAAACTGGAGTTCGACATCGAGTACGACCAGACGCTCCACGGCGCGATGCGATTCGATGCGGCCAAGTTCCCGTCCTACTCCCGGCGCTATCCGAAGGCTTCCAGAGTGGGTTGAGTGAGAATGAACATTGTTCAGACGCTGCGCTCAGCGAAGCGAGCACTTTCTCCCCTGAGGTCAGATCTCCAAAACGCGTCGCGATCGCCTGGGCTTACCGGTTACACAGGTGGCCGTCTCGCGCCGGCTTTGATCGACGACGGATACGTGGTTCGCTGTCTGGTTCGCTCGCCGGGGAAACTCGCGGGCCGAGCGTGGGCCGCGAACCGCGGTGTCGAGGTCCGGCAAGCCGATCTACGGTGCCGAATGAGATTGCATGCAACTCTATCAAGAAAGTGTCTCAGTCGCGGAAATCCTGCCCAACAGCGTGAACGCCTTTTCACACGTCTGGAGATGTGCCCGCATCGCCCGTCTCGCCTTCTCGGGATTACGCTGGCGGAGCGCAGCCAGGATCTTTGTATGGTGTTCGTGGGCTTCGTGCGTGATGCCAGGCAGTTCCTGCGATTTCGCGATGAACTCCTGCAGTACGCCGCGAATCGGCATCAGCAATTCATGGAGCACTTGGTTTTTTGAACATTTCGCAACCGCCAGGTGGAATTCCACGTCCAGGATGGCATATTCGCGGCCCTCTCCGCCCAGGCTCCGCTTCATTTGCTCAAGAATCCCCTCCAGCTTTTCGAGGTCAGCGGGATCCAGACGTTCGGCAGCCAGCGCTGCGATTTCCGTTTCCAGGATCAACCGTGCTTCGCCAACGTCTTGCAGTTCCTTTTCGGTTTTCAGTACGCCGCTCGCGCGAAGCCGGTCGACCACCAGGTGGGTGCGCTGCAGGACATAGGTTCCCTCCCCAGGACGCATCTGCACCAGTCCCACGAAAGCCAGCGATTTCAGTGCCTCGCGGAGTGTGGACCGGCCAATGCCCAATGTGGCGCACAGGTCGCCTTCGGATGGCAACTTGTCTCCCGGGCGCCAGCGTCCTTCGGAGATCTGTCCGGCAAGTTGCGCGGTGACCTGTTCGCCCAAGGTAACGCGCGAGACGGGTTTCAAGTTTGGCATTGACATAACTTTGTAATCCCATTATACTCAATTTTCAAATCAGGTTATCTGGTTGTCTGATGTTTCAATTTCGGGGTCGCCCGGGCAGGGCCCCGCCTGGTCCCGTCGACACAGCCCGAAGAAGGAAGCCAAGCATGAAACGCTTAAGCGCGTCGAAGATCGCGATTACCGCAGTCCCAATTCTGATCACACTGATTTCGATCCAAGGTTTGTTGGGTCAAATCCAAACCGGACGAATCGTCGGTACAGTTTACGATCCGAACAAAGCGGTGGTGCCGAACGCAACGCTACTCGTCACCAACAAGGACACCAAAGTCGCTCACAAGCTGAGAACCAACGGGATGGGCGGCTATGTCGTTCCCGCACTCAACCCGGGCGTTTACGAGGTCAGCGCTACTGCGCCGGGCTTCAAGACCAGCATCCGTGCCGGCGTCGAAATGCAGGTCGGCACAGATCTCACGCTAGATTTCGACCTGTCAATCGGCGACGCCAGCACGGTGGTCGAGGTCAACAGTTCGGCCCCGCTGTTGAATTCCGAGTCGGGCAGTCTCGGGCACGTGATGACAAACATCCAACTCACCGACCTGCCCCTCAACGGCCGGGGATTCGCCGAACTCGCCCGCCTCACGCCCGGCGTCGTGCTGCTTCCCGGCACTGGAAATGTCACCCGCATCCGGCCTGAGTTCGTCAACGGCACCACCATCAGCGGCGTGCGCGGACGCCAGGTTTCTTACTATCTCGATGGCACCGACACCACCGAGCAGCACCAGGGCGGCAGTTGGATCCAGACCTCGGTCGACGCCCTGCAGGAGTTCAGCGTCCAGCAGAACGCCTACTCCGCCGAGCACAACCGTTCCGGCAGTTTCTTTAACGCCACCACCAAGTCCGGCACGAATGCCGTACACGGCACGCTCTTTGAGTTTCTGCGCAACGACAAGCTCGATTCCCGCAACTTCTTCGGCGCCACTCGCGATCTGCTCAAGCGCAACCAGTTCGGCGTATCGGTGGGCGGGCCGGTGTTTCTCCCCCGCGTGTATAACGGCAAGAACCGCACTTTTTTCTTTTTCAACTACGAGGGCACGCGCGAGCGCCAGGGCAACGTGATGAGCCGCACCAGTCCCACCGCCGCCATGCTGACGGGAGACTTCAGCGCGATCGCCAACACTATTTACGACCCCGCCACCACCGCCAACGGCACGCGCCAGCCCTTCGCCGGCAACCGGATTCCCGCCAGCCGTCTCTCCCCCCAGGCCGCCTTCTTTAACTCGTACTTGACCACCGCCGCCACGCCCAGCGGCATCTACCGCTTCTCTCCCTCCACCTCCGTGGACGAAGGTCAGTACACCGCCCGCCTGGACCACACCATCAATGACCGCAGCAAAGTCTTCTTCCGCTACAGCGTCAACAGCAACCATCTCGGCGAACCCGGCAGTACGCCCCCGCTGGGCGTCGCCCAATCCAACACCCGCGGCCAGAACTACACCGTCAGCGTTACCAACAACCTCCGCCCCACGGTGTTGAACGAGTTCCGATCCAATATGCTCTACGGCCTCATTCACCTCGCACCGTATTTGCTGGGCCGCGACTTCAACAAGGACGCAGGCATCACGGGAATGGAAACGCTCAAGCGGTCTTTTGACATCGGCTCCTTCCCCGACTTCGCCTGGTCCGGCTACGCGGGCATCAACGGTTCCACCTTCGATCAGCGTCCGAAAACGCAAGACCGCTTCACCCTCGAGTTCAACGACAACCTGACCTGGATCAAGGGCAGTCACGTGGTCAAATTCGGGGTCAAGATGCGTCACTACCAATGGCTCGGCACAGACAGCAAGAACTACATGGGCCAGTGGAGCTTCAACGGCCAGAACACCCAGAACCCCGCCAAGGCCACCGGCACTGGTGATTCGTTTGCCGATTGGGCCCTCGGCCTGCCCGCTACCGGCGGCCGCGGCTTCCCGTCCGACACCTTCGGCGGCGCCTACACGGCATGGCACGGCTTCGCCCAGGATGACATCAAGGTATCGAGCCGTCTGACGCTCAACATCGGACTGCGCTACGAGTACTCTCCGTGGGCCGCCGCTTACCGAGGCCAAACCGGCACGTTCGATGGCACACAATCCCGGCCGATCATCGTCGCCAGCCGTACCAACGTCATCGATCTGGGCGCGCAGCCTGCCGCCGTCACCGCCTACGGCTACCTGAAGAGCCTCATTCAGACCAGCAGCGAGGCAGGTCTGCCTTACAACATCAACACTACCGACCTGAAGCAGATTGCCCCGCGCTTCGGCTTGGCCTGGCGTCCGTTCGGCGAAACCACGGTAGTCCGCGGCGGCTACGGCATCTTCTACGAGGGTGAATATACGGATGGCCGCGTCAATCTCAATATGCCGCCGTTCCTTCTGCAGGACAGCGCGGCCAACGACCAGGGCGTGGTCCCGAATCGCACCTTCGCCGACTTCTATCTCGGAGCGCCCCTCGGATCTCCCAACTCCACTGTCGGCCTCGGCCCCGAGTCCCCCCACCTGAAAATGGGCTACGACCAGCATTGGAGCTTCGGTGTGCAGCAGCAAGTGGCGAAGAACATGGTGGTCGACCTCGAGTACGTCGGCAACAAAGGCTCACACATCGCCGGCAACGACGCGTTCAATATACCGGACGCCGGATCCGGCCCGGTGCAGGCCCGCCGTCCGTTTCCCCGCTTCGCCAGTTTCGGCTACATCTCTTCGGATGTCTCCACCACCTACCACGCCCTACAGGCGAAGTTCGAGCGCCGGCTGACCGGCGGGCTATGGTTCCTCACTTCATACACCTACGCCAAGAGCCTGTGGGTCACCAATACCCCCGCGGTCGGCGGACGCTACGCCCTTGAGAGAGGACCATCCGAATACCAGGTACCGCACAGTTTCTCATTCAGCTTCGGCTACCAACTGCCGTTCGGCAAAGGCAAGGCGATCGCAAGGAGCGCCAACCGGCTCACTGACGCCGTCATCGGCGGCTGGCAGATGCAGGGCATCATGATCTTTCGCAGCGGCGTGCCGTACACCGTCACCATGTCGCGCGATGTCGCCAACTCGGGCGTGGGCGGGCAGCGGCCCAACCGGATCGGTTTGGGAAAACTCGATAATCCTACTCTGGCCCGATGGTTCAACCCGGTGGACTTCGTGGCCGCTCCCAACTTCACTTACGGTAACTCGGGCTTGCGGATTCTACCTCCGGATATCGTGCGCACGATCGACTTCTCGCTGTTCAAACAGTTCCCGATCCGCGAGCGGTCGAAACTGCAATTTCGCTTGGAGGTGTTCAACCTGCCGAATACCCCGAGTTTCGCCTCACCGGCCGCGACACTCGATACCGCCACCGTTGGGCGCGTGACCAGCACGTCCACCGCGCCGCGACAGATGCAGTTGGCCCTGAAGCTCACGTTCTGACGACATGACGAAAATTCACTGCGCGATGCTTGGCCTGTGCGCCGCTGGGTTTGCCTACCCCGCCGCGGCGCAACCCATATCGATTCAGGTGGACACAGCCAAGCGCATCGGGCCGTTGCGCCCCATCTGGGCCTTCGTCGGCCACGACGAGCCCAATTATACCTATATGAAGGACGGCAAGAAACTGCTGTCCGAATTCGCGGCGGCCAGTTCCGTGCCGGTCTACGTGCGCGTGCACAGCCTGCTGGTCACCGGCGATGGTAAACCCGCGCTCAAGTGGGGCTCCACTAACGCGTACACCGAAGACGCCTCCGGCAAACCCGTTTACGACTGGACCATCGCCGACCGCATCTTCGATACGTATATGGAACGGAAGATGAAGCCACTGGTCCAAATCGGCTTCATGCCGGAGGCCCTTTCTTCGCGGCCACAACCCTACCGGCACAACTGGAAGCCGGGCGACAACTACAACGATATCTACACGGGCTGGGCCTATCCGCCCAAGGACTACGCCAAGTGGGGCGAACTGGTTTACCAGTGGGTGCGGCACTGCGTTCAGAAATACGGCAGGGTAGAGGTGGAGTCCTGGCTTTGGGAAGTTTGGAATGAGCCGAATATAGGGTACTGGAAGGGGACCCCGGAAGAGTATCACAAGCTCTACGACTACGCGGCGGACGCGGTGAAGCGCGCGCTGCCGGCGGCCCGGGTCGGCGGACCGGACTCCACCGGCCCGGCAAGCAGCGACGCGGCTGCGTTCCTTCGCAATTTCCTCAACCACGCGCTCCACGGCCAGAACTACGCCACTGGCAAGACCGGTTCGCCGCTCGATTTCGTCAGCTTTCACGCCAAGGGTTCGCCCAAGTTCGTCGAAGGCAACGTGGTGATGGGAATTGAAAATCAACTCCGCGATCTGGACAAGGGGTTCGAGATCGTCGCCTCAATGCCCGAACTGAAAACCCGCCCCATCATCATCGGGGAGTCGGACCCCGAAGGCTGCGCCGCCTGCTCTTCGCGCGTCTATCCGCAGAACGCGTACCGCAACGGCGTAATGTACTCGAGCTACACCGGCGCGGTCATGCCGCGCCATCTGGATTTGGCCGCGAAGCACGGTGTCAACCTGTTGGGCGCGGTCACGTGGGCCTTCGAGTTTGAAGACCAGCCGTACTTCGATGGATTTCGGGATCTGGCTACCAACGGCATAGACAAGCCCGTGCTGAGCGTGTTTCGAATGCTGGGAATGATGACGGGAGACCGCCTGGCCGTCGAGAATTCGGGGGCGGCGACGCTGGATTCGATGCTGGCCGGCGGCGTGAAAGACCGGCCCGACATCCATGCCATGGCGAGTGAGAACGCCGGTTCGTTCGCCGTACTGGTTTCGCACTATCACGACTCGGGCAAGGCCGGTCCGGCGGCGGCGATCGACCTGACGATCTCCGGCCTTCCCTCGGGCCGCTTCCTGATGGAGCACTATCGCGTAGACAACGAGTTCGGTAACTCCTACGAGCACTGGAAGAAAATTGGATCTCCCCAGAAACCCACTGCCGAGCAGTACGCCGAACTCGAACGGGTGGGCCAACTCCAACTGTTGGAATCCCCTCAATGGATCGCGTCCGAAGGCGGCCGGATCCGTTTTCAATTCTCGCTGCCTCGGCATGGTGTATCCCTGCTCCGCTTGGCGAGGTAGAGCCGCCGGAGTAAGCAGAGCGGTATCGGAAAGGAGCAACGATGAAGGCATTACAAATTGCCGCGGCCCTGGCGGTTCTGACGGTGGCGCCACTTCAGTCCCAGGGTGGCACGCCAGTGTACCTGGACCCATCGCAAGCCGCGGAGCGGCGCATCGCGGACCTGATCTCGCGAATGACTCTGGAAGAGAAGGCCGCGCAATTGAATCATCTTTCTTCGCGCAACGACCGGTTGCATATTCCGGCGTGGGGCGGCTGGAACCAGACCCTGCACGGTGTCTGGTCGAAGCAGCCCACCACTCTGTTCCCCACCGCTATCGGCATGGCGGCCACATGGGACCCCCTGTTGATCAAGACGATCACGGACGCCATGGGCGACGAGGCGAGGGCGCTCTACAACATCGCCGCTGACGGGCCGCGCTCCAAGCACGGTCTGGTTTACCGCTCTCCGGTCATCAATATCAGCCGCGACCCGCGCTGGGGGCGCATTCAAGAATGCTTCGGCGAGGACCCGCACCTGGCGGGACGCATTACCGTGGCGTACGTGCAAGGTCTGCAGGGCAGCAATCCGAAGTACTTGAAGGTGGCGGCTACGCTGAAGCACTTCGCGGTGAACAACGTGGAAACGGACCGCCACAGCCTCTCCGCCCGAGTGCCCGAGCGAATCCTGATGGAGTACTGGCTGCCGCATTGGAAGGCGGGGATCGTGGAAGGGCGCGCACAATCGGTGATGGCGTCTTACAACGAGTTGAACGGCGTGCCGAACATTGCCAATCATTATTTGCTGACGGACGTACTGCGCGGTTTGTGGAACTTCGACGGCTTCGTGGTTTCCGACCTGGGGGGAGTGAAAAGCAGTCTGATCCAGGGTTCCAAGATCACCGACAAGATCGAAGTGGCCGTGGCGCGCGCTATCGAGGCCGGCTGCGACCTGGACGACAATTTCTATGAGGAGTCGCTGCCCGGGGCGGTACGTAGCGGCTTGGTTTCTGAAGCTGTTGTGAACCAGGCGCTCACCAGGGTCTTGCGCGTGGCGTTCCGGCTAGGCGCTTTCGATCCGCTGGAAATGGTGCCGTTCTCAAAGACTGGTCCCGAAGCGATCGGATCCGAGGCGCACCGGCAACTGGCGTTGAAGACCGCCCTGGAATCGATGGTCCTGCTGCGCAACCAGAACGGTTTCCTCCCGCTCGACAAAGGCAAATTAAAATCGGTGGCGGTGATTGGACCGCAAGCCGACAAGTTTGAAACTGGAAACTACTTTGGCGCCAAGCCCCGCATTGTAAGCCCGGTGGATGGCATTCGGGCGAAACTGGGCCCCGGCGTCCAGGTGGAGTATTCCCCAGGATGCGATATTCTCGAGCCTGCCAAAGCGGGCGAGATCGAGCAGGCGGCCGAACTCGCGCGCAAGTCGGATGTGGCGATCCTGTTTCTCGGCACCAACCTGAAAGTGGAGGCCGAAGGGCGCGATCGCAAGAGTCTGGATCTACCCGGTTCGCAGGAACAGTTGCTGGAAGCCGTCTACAAAGCCAACCCGAGAACCGTCGCGATCGTCATGAGCGGCGGGCCGGTATCGGTGAAATGGGCCAGCCACAATATCCCCGCTATTCTGGCCGCGTGGTATCCGGGCGAAGAGGCCGGCACGGCGCTGGCGAGCGTCCTCTTCGGCGAGTACAATCCGGCTGGAAGGCTGCCCTACACGGTCTACGATTCCGTCGACCAGATTCCGCCGCAGGATGAGTACGACATCACGAAGGGATTCACCTATCTGTACTTCGCGGGCAAACCGCAGTTTGCCTTCGGCCACGGGCTCAGCTACACGGCGTTCCGCTACAGCGGCCTGAAGCTCTCGGCCCGCAGCATCGCCCCGGACGGCAGTGTTGCCGTCAGCGTCGACGTGCAGAACACCGGCGCGCGAAGCGGCGATGAAGTCGTGCAGTTGTACGTCCACGACGTGGAAGCCAGCGTGAAACGGCCATCCAAAGAACTGCGCGGCTTCGAGCGAATCACCCTGAAGCCGAAAGAGAAGAAGACCGTTTCATTTGCCTTGCCCGCCACCGCCCTGGCGTTCTATGACGAGAAGACGAAGAAATTCGTGGTGGAACCGGGCGCATTCGACGTGATGGTGGGCAGTTCTTCGGACGACATCCGGCTGAAAGGAACACTCGAAGTCAAATGACGCCGAGACCAGGATCCCCCGTGTCAGCTGGTTGCTCCGGATTCTATGAGAGGTGGGCACGATGAACGAACCAGTAACTCGCCGACAAGCGTTGAAGAATGCGGCGGCGGGGGCCGGTGTGCTCCTTGGCGAGGGGATAGCGCGGGCTCAAGAGTCGCCGATTCAAATCGCCGGCTTCCCGGTGGAAATTGCCCTGACTTCCGTCAGCGCGGAGCACGTTCGGCTCACGATCATGCCCCTCGACAACGGCCAGCTTCGACCGATTCCTTCCGACGGCGCACTTGTTAAGGAGGACTGGGGCCAGCCGGCGACACGAG
>JANYJN010000519.1 GCA_025358475.1 Candidatus Solibacter sp. | reverse complement strand
CCTCGTGTCCGGCCGGCCCATTTCCTTCGTCAGCCAGCTCTATGCGCCCAAGTACGTGGATCGCCCCTCCGCCGAACTGGCTGACGACTCGGCGGCGCAGGCGGTAGTCCACTCGGGCGCGTTCGAGGAGACGTCCGTGATTAGCGCCGGAGTGGCCGGAATGATGGATCAGTACAAAGCCGTGTCGCGTGAGAAGGGGATGAGTGCCCCGTCCGCCGCGCCGAGGTTCATGCGCTCCGATGGGGCTAGGCTCGGGGGGTCCGTCAGCGTCGCGCCCAGTGCTATCGAAGCCGCTGCCCAGGGTCGCGAGCTCGGAGATCTTTTCGAATACCGTATCGCCCAACCCGTCAGCATCCGCAAGAACGAATCCGCCATGCTGCCCTTCCTGCAAGAGACCATTGCGGGGCGCAAGCTGCTGATCTATTCCGACCGCGGCTCACAGCATCCCACCAACGCGGCGGAGCTGACCAACTCCAGCGGTAAGACGCTGGACGGCGGCCCCATCACGGTCTACGACGCCGGCGCCTATGCCGGCGAAGCCCTCATGGAAACCCTCAAGGCCAGCGACAAGCGCCTCATCAGCTACGCCGTCGACCTGGGCACCCGCATCACCGAAGCCTTCGGCGGCAAGGCCGCTATTGTCCGCGAGATCCACGCCAGCCGCGGTATCGTCACCACCAAGTACGCCGCCGAAGAGACGCGCACCTACACCGTGCGCAATGTGGATCAGAAGGCCAAGACGCTGATCCTGGAGCACCCCCTGCGCGCCGGCTACACGCTGCTCAGCCTGAAGCCGAAGGAAAAGACCGCCACCAACTATCGTTTCGAATTGACGCTGGCCGCTGGCGCCACCCAGGAATTCGTGGTCAATGAAGAGCGCGTCTACGACCAGTCCATCGCGGTGACCAATCTCAGCCCCGATATCCTGGTGAGCTACCTGCAAAACCGCTCGCTCACCGCGGCTGGCCGCCAGCAGTTGCAGCGCATCGTGGAGGCCAAGCGGCAGATCGCCGAGAACGATCGCGCGCTACAGGATGCCAACACGCAAATGACCGGCTTGAACGCCGATGAGGATCGCGTGCGCCGCAATATCCAGAGTCTCAATAATGTAGCCGGCCAGCAGCAGCAGGTGCAAACCTACGCGCGCCAGCTCGACGCGCAAGAGCAGCAGTTGGCCGTCCTGCGCGATAAACAGGCAGAGCTGCAAAAGAAGCGCGCTTCGCTACAGGGCGAATTGGACAAACTGGTGGAGGCGCTGGCGTTTTAATCAAGCGGCGCTCCCTGACGGTCGCGGCTCGGATGGGCCGCGGCGACTCCAATCGGAGCCGCGACCGCCAGAACCCGTGAAATAATGCGGTTCGCAGGCGAAAGCGCCTGCGCCACCACCGGCACGTCGTTTGCCTGCAAAGGTGGGGCAGGCGCTTTCGCCTGCCAATTCCGCTCCCGAGCGAATATTTCACAGCTTCTCATGGAGCGTTTCTGACTCAATATCCTTGCCCCTTGTCCACTACGTTCTCTAACGGCTTGCCCTGCGAGAAGCGCTCGAACTGAGCCAGGAAGAAGCGCATGCCCCGCTCCGTCCAATCGGGGGTATGGTCGGCGCAGTGCGGGGAGAGCAGGACATTTTCCATTTTGTAGAAGGCGTGGCCGTCGGGCAGCGGTTCGGTATCGAAGACGTCCAGGGCGGCGCCTTTGATGCGCCTTTCCGCCAGCGCGCGCACCAGCGCCGCTTCGTCGATCACCGGGCCGCGGCCCAGGTTGATCACCACCGCCCCGGGCTTCATTGCCTGCAATTCTCTCTCGCCGATCATGCCGCGAGTCTCCTCCGTCTGCGGCGCCGCCACCACCACGTAATCCGACTCAGCGAGCATTTCCATGAGGCCCGCCGGCAGAAAAGTCCGGTGAACCAGCGGGTCCGCGTGGCCCGGGGACGGCCCGTGACGTTTGACCGCCAGGACACGCATGTCCATGGCGCGCACCCGCGTCGCCACCGCGCGGCCGATATCCCCATACCCCACGATGCCCACCGTCTGGCCGGCGATTTCCACGATATCGAACGGCTCCCAACGGCCAGCCTCCTGGTTGCGGTTCATGCGCCGGAAATCCTTGGCGAAATACAGAATCGCGCCCAGCGCAAACTCGCCCAGCGACTGGCTGAAGACGCCGCGCCCGTTGGTCAAGGGCACCGGGCTCGCCACCAGTTCCGGAAACATTACCGTCTCCAGGCCGGCCGAGCGCGAATGCACCCAGCGCGCCTTGGGACACAGGGCGAACACGTCGCGCAGTAACTGGCCGGCCAGCGACCAGCTCAAGATGACCGTGGCGTCGGCGGCCAATTGCTCGAATGCCTCCACTGAATTGCCCACCGCGATGTTGGTTTCGGGAGGCAATTGCGCCAGAAGTTTCAAATCGGGGTCGGCCAGTTCCGCCGACAGCACCAAAACCGTGTGAATGTCCATCAGGAGAAAGCTACCACATGTTCGGCCCTCGGAGGCTGACCTGCCTCCCAAGGCGCGTGGTTTGCGTCGCGTGGGGGGCCTTGGACCCGATCAAGGTGGCGCCGTCAAAACACCTGGAAGCAGAACACCTGGTTAGAGCCCTCGGCACTCAGCCCATACTCGCCAGGCTCCAGACTTTCCTCCACTTCCAAACGGTAGAGTTTGCCGTTGTTCAAACGGGTGAGTTCCACACGGATGGCTTTGGGCTTCTTCTTCGGAGAGAAGACGATCTCGCGCCGGCCGTTTCTCGGTTCCAGCCTGTAGAGCGCCAGTTTGGCGGCCACCACCTTATCGGTCAGCAGCAGGAAAATCGGCGAGGCCAGCGGCGTTCTGGCGCTGGAGGCCGCTCCCTCGATGACGTAAGTGATGTCGTCCTTCTTGCCCTTCTCCTCGGTGGCGTCAAGCACCTCGGTGGGCACCAGGTTATCCGCGTGCTTGAGGTAGGGCAGGTCCGCTTGTGGGGGCACCGGCCCGGCATAGTTTTGCGCACCGGCGGCGAAGGCGGCCGCGCACCATAGGGCAAGACAGCGAATTCGCATGGCTGTCTGCGATTATCCTATGAAACGCCTATTGGAACGTCACCGTCGCCACGCGGTACCAGGGTTGGCCGCTAGAATCGTCTACTCCCCAAAACTCAAAGTACTGATCGCCGTGCGGGAACACGCCCGCGCCGTGCAGCGGGGCCACGATGGCTCCGCTGGCCGCGATGCGGTCCGTCCCGAACCAACTGGCGATTTTGGAGGAGTAGTCCGCGCCGTCGAACTTCAACGCGGTGACCCGGGTGGAAGCTCCCGCGCTTTCCGCCAGGCGGATCTCGAAGCTCCATTGCCCGCCGTTTTGCGCCACCGCATTGGGCGTGATGCTGGCCAGCACATTGGATTGATCCACGCGCACGGCGGCTGTGACCCGCAGAAACTGCGGCGGTGCCGCGCCAGAGAAGATCGTCACCGTGCTGGAATACTGGCCGGGCCGCGCCAGTTGTGCCGTGTCCACCGAGACGGTCACCGTACCCGGCGTCTTCGCCGAGAGGCTCCCGGTAATGCCGGAAAGCTGGATCCAGGAAGCATCGGCGCGAAGTTTATAGACCACCTGTCCGGTGGATTGCGTCACCAGTTGCACAGTCTGCGCCGCCGCAGCGGTATGGTTGGCAATCGTGAAGCTCAGTGCCGCCTTGGCGGGCGTCACCAGATCGGCCGGCAGGTTCTCCAGATAATCGTGGACATGCGCGTAGGTGTTGGAGAAACTAGAGTAACCGGACACGCTCGGGTTGACGGTACACACCGTGCCGTCGCTAGCGATATCAGCGTAACTGGCCGAACCGACCACCACGCCGGGCGCGGAAAACAGCGGCGAGCCGGAGGAGCCGTGTTCCAGCCGGCCCTTATCCCATTGCACCTGGAGGAAGAGATTCCCCGGCGCCGTGATACCCTCGACATTGTTGGTGGCGTCGGCCACGCGCTCGCCGAAGGAAATGCGCTTCCAGGAGCCCGAGGGGTGGTGAATCCCAGTCAGCGCGGTCGCGAGCGGCGGGTCGGTGACATCCCATCCGGCGAAGGTTGTGCCTGCGGGAACGTCCGTCAGCAGGACCAGGCTGTAATCGCCATCAGCGGGCGAGGCGCTCGATATCAGGTGCGCGCCCACGCTGGATTTCGAACTGGTGGCGCGGCTGGCGGGCGGTGTGCCGCCGCAAGCCGGAGTCTGGTAGGTCCAATAGGCCTCCACGGTGCGCGCGGCGGCCTCGTTGTTGATGCAATGCCCGGCGGTCAGGAAGTACGGCTTGAAGCTGTTGTCGCGCGTGGAGAGCAGCGAGCCCGAACACAGAAACTCGTCGCCGTTATCCATAAAAGTGATTTGCCCCACGCTGCTCATCGAGCCTTTCCAATCGGCGTAGCAGTTGGCGTCCCGTTCGCAGAAGTCCGCCGGATCCTTCGTGCCGGCGGTGGCATCCAGTGCCGTGCGCGCCTGGTGGGAAATAGCGCGGATGGTGAACGGCGGCTCCAGTTCGCGGGGGGTATCGGGCGCGGGCTCGTATTCCACGATAACGGAGCCGGAGAATACGGCGGCGCTCCAGAAGTGGCCGTCGTCGAAGAGGCCGCGGCCGGTGTACGGGCCGACGACGAAGGCGCCATCGTGCAGCCACACGCTGCCCTCGCCGACGGAGAAGTCGTCGAATTCCACGCGCATGCCGCGCGAAGCGGGGGAATGGATCGCCATGCGCCAGATGCGGGCGCCCTCCGACGTGGTTTCCCACGCGCCCGAAGCCAGGGCGTGGGGCGCCACGGCGCGCCGGATGCCGGTCTTCAACCGGGCGCTGGGCTCGGCCAGGCGAACCAGTTCGCCCTCGCTCAGCGGAGCCAGGCTGAATTGCCGAGGCGGGCGCAAACGGAACCGCATGCCCGGCGGGCGTGCCGTGAAGCGTGCCGCACGTGGGGTGCCGGCGTAAACCGCGGGCTCCTTGCGCGAGATCTGCTGTGCGCCGCCGATGGAGACTACGAACCCTACGGCGCAGACCGAGATGAAAAATAGTCGCATGGATACATGTAGACTCTAGGACGGCAAGCCGCGGCGGTACAAGATTGGAAATAGGCTATAGGCGGGCGATATCGATGGATAGCTGGGCGCCGCCTGCGCAACGCTGGCTGGAGCGACGGAGTGCCATGGGACAGCGCACTCGGTAGGCTGCCGGGCCGGGCGTGCTACGCCGTGCGCCGGATGGGAACGAACCGGATCTCGACGCGCTGATTCAACGCCGCTCCGATCCTGCGCAGCATTGCTAGCGAGTGCCCTTCGTAATCCGCGTCTTCCAGGCGGCAGATGACCGACGCCGTGGTCTCGATGAGATTGGCAAGCTGAGTTTGGGTAAGGCACGCCGCCGTCCTCAACTCGTAGATCTTGCGGGCGATCTTCTCATTCGCTCGCGCCTCTTCAAGATTCTTCAGGCGGCCTGGTTTTCCTTCGTAGAACCGGCGGTGAAGAACCTCCACTCCATCACTGGCCGGTTTCGCCCGCTTGGTCATGTCAGGCCTCCTCGTAGGTATGTCTCCGCGGGTTCGCTTCGAACCGCTTCCTGCGTTCCATGGCCCAATCGATCTCCTTGCGCGGGACTACCCGCTCCTTGACAAGCCCATGCGAGACCACCGCCGCAACAGTCCCGTGGAAGAAGTACAGGATCCGGTGATGAACTCCCTTTAGGCTCACGCGGAGTTCGTAAATCCTGTCGCACAGAAAGTCGGCCTCCGGACGCCGCAGTTCGTGCCCCATCTCCCGCAGCCGCTCCAACCGGAGATAGGCCTTGTCCTGCACTTTGACTGGCAGATCGCTGAACCAGTCCAGAAATGGGCATGATCCGTCTTCCTCCCGGTACAGGACGACTTTCGTTCTGGGCACTCCATTTCAGTCTATTCGCAAAGTTGCGAAATTGCAAATATTGAGATTTAGTGGAGCGAGGGTTGGGCCGGGCCTTTCCTTTTCGATTGGGGTTACTCCCGCAACTCCGCGATGGTGGCGCCCGCGCCGCCTTCCTGTTGCGGCGCTGGATAGAACCGCGATACGTGCGGATGCTTGCCCAGCATCTCCGCCACCATCCGCTTCAGTATGCCCATGCCGTGGCCGTGCACGATGCGCACGCGGCTGGCGGTGGCCATCACGGCGCGGTCCAGGAATTCGTCGATGGCGTCGCGCGCCTCTTCCGCCCGCTGCCCGATTACGTTGATTTCCTGGTGTACCGGCGCCAACTCCGGAGCCGGCTTGTAACTCACGTTCTTGGGCAATTTCCCCACGCCGCCTACGCCTTCGGGCAGTACCTCGATCACGTCGTCAATGGACACCTGCATCTTCATGAAGCCCACCTCCACTTCGAAGCGGCCGTTGCCCAGAAGGCGGCGCACGCGCGCCGGGTCGCGGACGTCCTTCAAGCGCAGGCGCGCGCCTTCTTCGATGCGCGGCGGCTGTATGCGGTCCTGCCGGGAATCGTCCTCGGTTGCGAGCACCGTGGTCTGGAAATCCTCGCGCAGTTCGCGCTTGGCTTTGGCCACGCGGCGCACGGCGTCCTGATCGGCCTTGCGCCGGTCGCCGCCCTGCGCGATCTTGCCGATGGCCTCCTGCGCCTGCTCCTCGAATTTGGCCAGCGCCTCATCGGTGCGGCGCTCCAGTTCCTTGATCTTGGCGGTTTCGCGTTTCTCCCACTCGCGGGCGATTTCCTCCTTGCGGCGGTCCAGCTCGATGATCTTCTCGCGCAGGCTGATCTCTAGCGCCTGCGTCTCTTCGATGCGGTGGTGCAGCTCGCCGAGGAAGCGCGTCACATCCCTCTCGCGGTCGCTCATCGAAAGGCGCGCGCGGCGCATGATGTCCTCGGGCATGCCGAGCCGGGTGGCGATTTCCAGGCCCGCCGATTTCCCCGGCAGACCCAGTTGCAAGTGGTACGTCGGCTCGAAGGTTTCCTCGTCGAAACCCATTGACCCGTTGACCACGCCAACCGTAGCCGCGCCGTAAATTTTCAGCGCCATCAGGTGGGTGGAGACCAGCGTGAACGCTCCGGCCGCGCGGAAGTG
>JANYJN010000029.1 GCA_025358475.1 Candidatus Solibacter sp. | reverse complement strand
TCGTGCAGGCGCCCAGCGGCCTCGACTTCTGTGCAAAGGAGCCCCTGGTCTCCAGTCCAAAACTTGCATACGTGGCCCACATTCTGTGCCGCCATGCGGGCCACCTCATCCGTGTGTTTCCAGAATCCCTGTGCGGGAATTCCGCGTTTCGGTCGGGCGCTATGCGCTAGCAGCTTTCCAGTCATGTTCCACCAGATCGATGCACGGGCAGACCCTGTCCTGCAATTTCTTAGGGAGAACGGAAGGCACTTCGTAGTCGCTCCAGTCTTGCGAAGGCGTGGTACCGCCGCCTTTCCTGACCGGCGTCAACTCATCGATCAACCTGTAATCGGGACAGGACCCCAATCGCGACGTGTGCTCGATGTACCACGCGTGCCTCATGCGGACATCCGGCCGCACGAACGATGCCGTGTGTGCGTAAGCGTATGGAATCAGCCGCAGCATCAAATCGAGATCCGTCCGTGTGCACCCCGACTTGGACGCCGCCGTGGGGTTCACGAAAAACGGCATGCAATAGACTCCATGCTGCACTACCCGGTACCCCAGCGGAGCCATCCCACGGTCCTTCCCTTCTTGAACTCCTGATTTGTTCGTCAGTGTGTGCCTCTGAATCTCTACGGGAGCCAATGAGATCCCCATGCCGAATTGAACCACTCCCGTCCTGATGCTCGTCGAGCTGCCTTCTTCCAGGAAGGTGTTGCCGAACAGGCGCGCATCCCAGTAGCGTGATACAAACGATCCATCCTTAAGCTCCACCTCGATCTTTTTCCGGTCACGGCCGCGCTTCTCCAGGATGTCGAATCGCTCCGGTGACAACGGCGGCTCGAATCCGCCGGCAATTTCCTGCCACACCGGCCCATCCTTCTGCTCAACCAGATCGCGCAGCTTGCGCTTAAACGAAACTGGTGAAATCTCGCCTCGGTCTCCGACTCGCGTGCGCGGATCGCTTTCGTTGTCCGGATCGCCGTTAGGATTTGAATTGACCACCTCAATCACCAACAGGCCGGTCGCCCGCACTAAACTCTTCTGGTTCACTTGTGTGCTCATCTAGTTTGTTGCTCCTTCCTCGGTCTTTTCTTCATCTTTGCTCTCAGTCCGCGCCAGGTATCCCAGGAGCAACTGTGCCTGTTGCTCGTCGCTAAGCCGCAGCCCGGGCAGCTTGTCGGCTACGTCGGTCGCGATTTTCCCCATCTCGCCCCACGCCCAGCGGGCCAACCCGGTTCCCTTCTTTCCCCGCGCCCAGGCCTGGTAAACGCAAATGCGTCGCAGCATTCGCGCCAAGCCCTTATTTGGGTCCTGAATCGCAGTCGGAATCATCGCGTTGCCCAGCAGTTGCGGCGGCATGTCGTTCTTGCGGACCACCTTGCAGTATTCGGCGTGCAGAGTATCCGAAAGCGACAGGAATCGCCCAATCAAAAATGCGGGTTCGTGCATGTAGTCTTCCTTTCGTTTTCCTAGTTTGCTCAAAGTAATTCCTAATAGGGAGGCCGCGATCACCGGGTACTTTCCCGCTTCTCGCGAAATGCTCTTCCATGCCTCCTTAGTTCCCCGGCGCGCAGCGTGTCCGATTGCAATTAGTAACTCCGCCGTCCGGCGCATTGTCATTTCAAGCACAGCATTTGCTGACACAGCGACCCCCGGCCTGTCGGTTATGAGGAGGTCGAAGACCTCCGCTAGGCGGCATCCGGGTGCATCGGCGTATGAGCCGCCGCTCCGTTCCCATTGCATCTGCAAACAACGCATCACCTCGTAGGGAGATGGTATAGTGCCCTCATCCTTCATCGGAAGAAGGGGCCTGTTTCGTGCTCCCATCGCCCACTCGGCGCTCCCTCGGATGGCTTGATTAGCGGTGAATGCATCGCTGAGTTCCACTTGTACTCGCCCCGGGTCGATCTTGTTCAACGTGAACACGTGGAGCAGGTCGCTTTCACCGGCCTTCCTGCCTTCCAGCGCCGTGCAGACCTCTTCGCAGATCGCCGAATACAGCCGGTCCGACTTCTCAGATCCGGTAAACATCTCGGCAATCTCCGCTTCGAGCAGCGGAGACGACCCCAGGTAAACGACCAGCAGATGGAACTTCTTCCGGTTGTTCCCTGGAATGCGCTTCCAGTTCTTGCCTTCGCGAGCGGCAGTAGTCAGATGAACCAAAGCTGAATTCAACTCGGCTGCCGTGGTCTTTCCAACCGGGAAGATATCGGTGCCGATTCGTTGATAGCGAGTTTGGCATGGTGTATCCGGATTCATCGCCATCAGAAACGTCGGGCCCAGCACCGGAAGGTTGGGGCTAGGCATTTTTTCTGTTTCGAGCGGCATCTCCAGCCCGCTTAGGGCGCACCGCCCCATGGTCGTCCCTACCTGCTCGGTTGCGTTCAGCCTCCGGCTGAAATACCCACCCATCCGCGGATTCGCAACTCGGCAGCGGAAGTCGGTGCAGTCGGCCAGGTCGAAGAGGATCGGGAACTTGGCATCCTCCCCCGCTAGCAGTGTTTCAGCGGAGGCAAGCAACTCGGGAGGCCCGGCCTCCGCGCTAGAGATAGCCGCGTCGGACAACCTGCGCAGCCACTCCTCCGGCGTAAGCGCCGCTCCGAGAAGTCGGCTTAGCAGCACGGGAAAAGCGGCGAACTCGCTTTCGTCGTCTCTGGGGAATCGCTCCGCCAGTTCCCGGCAGAACTCACGCATCCTCGTCACGGCCCTGCCCTGCCCGGTCGCAATATCGGCGCGCGCAAAAGCTCGTCGTAATAGCTCCGCCCGTCGCCGAACCTCCTTAACGGGGCAAGCCAGCCATTCCAGCGTCGCGCCGGATTTCCGGTCAAAATTCCAGATTGGGCCGTTCCAGGTTACTTGCGGAAAGTTGGCTTGATTGCTCGGCTGGATCTTAAATAGCGAAACGGCTTCTTGGGTGTCCATTTGTCCGATCTCCGCAACCGCGCCCGAGGAATCTACTCCGGCGATCAGCAGCGGCGAGCGGCTAAGGCGCTTAACCCACGGGTGGGATTCCTGCACGCTCACACGGAACCTGTTCAGCGATCGGTCCAGTGTGTACAGTTCATTGAGCATATTCCAACACGCCTTTCTCGATCCTCGCGTTCTGAACAAACTTCGGCTGCCATGTTCCGGCCACTGCTTTGTCAAAGACGGAGTGGAGCATTGACGGCACATCCAGCGTGATCGACTCCTCGACCTTGGTGGAATCACGGAACGGCCCGACATACGACGGTGTGAACTCCTTCCACCCGAGGCAAGCCATCGCATGGCATTGCCCGTTGCGTAGCCTTCGTTCGAACATTTCTTGCAGCGCGTGCAGGTGGTTGGTCGGCACGGGTGGCGCCGATACCTCCTCGATGACTCCGTGAAGCCGGTAACAGACATCCACCAGAATCACCGCCTTGAGCTGGTAGCTCACGTCTTTCTTCAGTTGATTCACCTTTCGCAAGGGGCCTCGATAGTTGGTTCCGTAGCGATGGAACTGTAGGGGTAGGCAGATCTCAACTCTTGTGGGCCTGATGTAAGCGCTTTTCAGCCGCGCAATGGATTCGAAGATCCCCTTCGCGGCCGAGTAGGTAGGTGCGGGATACGAAACAAAGCTTCCGCCGGTGTCAGGCCGAGTGAACATCGCAGCCGGGCCGGCTATTTCCATGACGACCGTATAGCTGGATCGCATGTGTCTCCTTTCATACACGGACACACGCATCATCCGCCTTTCCAGTACCGGAAGTCAATGAAAAAGTTCTGTCAAAGGTTAAATGCAAAGCCCGGAGCACGTGCTGCTCCGGGCTTTTTTCTCTGCAATAACCTCTGACAATTTCAATCCACAGGTGCACAGCACCCGCCCCTAAAATAGCACTAAACGGGCTTCGTCATGTTGCTGGTCTTTTGGCAAGCGCTACTGCCACACTAGCTGGGACGAAAGCCCAATAAGTTAAACACAATCAGCAATTTACATCAATCTAATCCCAAGAAACTTCAAGCGCTCAACGAAGGACGGAAGCGTCTATTTTTCCTCCTTCCCAGAACGTACGGGCTGGACCGATGACGTGAGTGGGGGTGAGTTCTGAGCATAGTTTTCGGTTTTTGAGGAGGAGGGGAGTTCGGGAGGCGGAGCGGACGCGGCCAGCGTAGAAAGAGCTGGAGAGGCTTGCGCGATCCTGTTGGCGATAGGCCGACAGAAGCTGCTCCCATTGCGGGTGCTTGCATGGGGGCTGTCGATTCCGCGATCAATTTGAATCGCGGCCCTAGTGAAGCGACATTGGCGTGTGCTCGAAACGGGTTCCAGTACCTGCTGGTTCTTGAAGGGACGCCGCGCAATCGTAAATTCGCCGGTCTGACCTGCATTCTGAAGGCGGGACAATGAAATCATTCCTCGTTGATTTTGGCCGGGGCCGTTGAGCATTCTGGGCTCGAGATGTCGAGATTCAACACGTCGCATGGCGCCACTCGAAAGTCTTGCTTGGCAGCAATATAGCGCTCCGTTGTGGCAACGCTCGCATGCCCGAGCGTGATGGAAAGCTGTTCGATCGGTGCGTGGCCTTCATGGGCCAGCCGCGCGAAGCTCCTCCTCAGGTCGTGCGGCCGCACGTCGGGGTCCACTTTTCGGGCATGTTCGAGCACGATATCGTAGACGGCCTGTGCGGTAAAGCCTGCTCCCACAACTGCGGCACATTTTGTGATCTGTCGAAATAGTCGACCCGCCATGATGGATCCGACTCGGCACCACTCATCTACCGCCGCCTTGGCCCAGATAGGAACCGCTACGGTTCGAATGCGGCCATGCTTGCCAACCAGATCGGCGATAACCCACCGGTCCTCTACTATGCGGAACTGCGTTACTGAAACCGCCGCGACCTCGCCGCGTCGAAGGCCACAGCCGAGCAGGACTGCCAGGATGGCGCGGTCCCGTTTGCCCCTTACTGAGCCTGAATCTGGAATGTCGAGAAGCTCCCGGGCGCCAGCCGAAGTCAACCACCTCCCAATACGGACACCGTACAGCCGAAGGCCATGCACCTTCGAGATTCCAGAGGCGACGCCGGCATCGAGGAGACCGTTGTCAGCCATCTCCTGGGCGAGTCGCCGCACGGCAGCCAGCCGAAGATTGATTGTGGCAGGCGCCAGTTTCTTTTCGAGGAGCATCGCTTTGTATCTATGAACCAAGGCTTTAGACATAACCGAAGGCTGCTCACCCTGAGACCATGTCAGGAATTCATCCAACGAAGCTCGATATGCCCGGCGTGTATGGGGACTCGCGAGGCCATCGAGGGCCAGGCCGATCAAACGTTCTTTGGTGTTAGGAGTTATGGAGAAAGGTTCTGCCATTTCGGAGACCGTAGGGCAACTCTATTTAGCCACAGTATGTCCGACTTGTCCAATGACGGACAGTTAGTAAGCACTTTATCGGTAGTTAGGGTAATCGGCACGGTCTCCTCCTTCTTGTTCCAGCGCCCCTCCGCTTTGTCCAGCAGATGCCGAAGCGGATCGTTTTCCGAAGATGCTTTCCACATGATTGATGCGCTTTCCCAAATTGCTTTCAAATGTTTGTGCCGTGCTGAGCGATCCTGCCGTCGCATAAGCGCAACTTGTGGTCGATCCGCCGCACCCGTTGGACCAATCGCTCGCGCTCCCGCAGAAACTCTCCGCGCCGGTGTTCCTCATACCGGAGCGCCATTACGGCGTCAACTGCCAGGCGATTCTGAATCTGCTTGCGCAGGGCACATCGCGCCGACAGATGACAGACCCTGTGGAAGGCACTCTTGGTATTTGCGCGGCTCCAACGGACAGGGCGCGTGCCGATCAACTGTGTGGCCTGAACATATAGTGCACGGATACTCTCGAAACTCCTCCGCGCCGGAAGGTCGGCTCTCGAGGAAAGGAAGCGAAGGACTGCGATGACGTATTCAGAATCCGTGTGCAAGTGTAACAGCCGAGTCGTATGGTCAATGTTAGCCGCGGCCCGTATTCCGCCACCAAGGCACAGAACTCGAAGTGCCCTTCTGACGGCCCGGAGCCAGACCCCGCGATCTGCAACCCGAACGATGGCACGTGCGCCGCCCAGGCACCGACCAACAGGTCACACGAAAAGGAGCCGTCACCGTAAATCGCCACTTCCTGGGGGCCGGATTGAAGCAAGAGGCTAGGCATACAGTCTTCTTAAGGTATGTCCTTATTCATCGTGGTGTCGAAAAGAGTACCCGCCGCTAACAATCGCGGAACCGATCAATTTCGTCTTCTCCGATTTGAATGACGGGTGCGTAGCGGGCAATCGAAGTGAAAAGACGCCCAGGAGTGAACCGAATGGTATCCCTGCGACCTTTCGGAATAGAGAGAATGTAGCTACCGTCCATCTCCCGGACTGTGACCGTATTGTTGTGTGGTTCTTCGTAAACTCTGGAGTCGAGTTCGACGTACGTGCTTCCAGACAAGTCGACAGCAACACCTGATAAATCGATATAGGCAGTCGCACCCGGTGACAATTCGCTCAATTTCCGGCGTTCCGGCTTGAGGAAGTCGACTGGCATGTGGGCTGCTTGTTTACCACACGTGATCCCTCTTGGCAGGCCAGTACGTACTTGCCGTCGCGACCAAGCCCAGAAACCGATCAGGAGCAAGCTGCTTGGGAGGAGCTCGGCGCCGATGAGAAGGGTTAACTCTCGAATGCTCATTGTGTTTTATCCTGTTTGACAGTGCATGTTCCGTCACTTCTGAGATTGTATTTGGCGACAAAACTCTTGGCGGCTGGCTCGCCCAAGTGATGATACGTAAACATGCCTCCTCTATTTGGGCACAACAGTCCTGCCTTGTCCAATGACGGACAGTTAGTTAGTTGTGGTAATAGGCATTAGCATAAGTTATAAAATCACTTGCCTGACACAACTGTGCACCAACATACTTGAGTTGGGGCCCTCTTCAGAATGCCGGCAAAACCCGAATGGTTGCTGCGACT
>JANYJN010000737.1 GCA_025358475.1 Candidatus Solibacter sp. | reverse complement strand
CCAGCCGTGCCACTCGGCATGCTCCAACTGAGGGTAGGAGTCGCGGCCGCTGCCGGCATTGTTGACCAGCACCATGAGGGCGATGGTGGCGCCGCGGAAGGCGTCGAGCGAGACCAGTCGAGGCGCGATTTCTTCGGTTGCGGCGGAGGGGGCGGACGCGGTGGCGGGAAGCGGGGTCATGGCATTAGTACGGAACAGGCCCCATGATACCTCGAGGGCAGCCAGCCAATTCGGCGGATGTCCGAGCCAGCTCGATTTTACGGCGGAAGAGCCTGCCCCCACCAAGGCCCGGATGCACAAAGCGGAGCTTAAGCCACGGGTTTAACGCTCGATGCCGAGTTCGTCGGCCACCTTCACCAGGGTTGTAATCAGGCGGTCCACATGCTTTTCGGTATGCGCCGCGGTGCACGAAATCCGCAGCAGGTTTTGCGCCGCGGCCGGACGCAGCACCGGATTAATATAGATGCCTTCTTCGAGCAACCGCTTGCACAGGCGGCACAGGTCGAGTTCCTGCTGGATGACCACCGGTACGATGGCCGTCTCGCCGGGGAGAACCTTGAACCCGCGCGAGCGCAGTTCCTCGCGCAGCAACTGCGCAATGCGCAGCAGATGCAGGCGGCGCTCCGGCTCCTTCTTCATGATCTGTAGCGACGCGGCCACCGCGGCCACGCTAGCTGGCGGCAGGCTGGCCGAAAATACGAAAGGCCGCGCGGTATGCTTCAGATAATCCACTACCGCGCGCTCGCCGGCGATAAAGCCGCCCACCGACGCCAGCGACTTAGAGAACGTGCCCATCACAATATCGACTTCGTCCAGCACGCCCAGATGCTCGGCCGCGCCCGCGCCCGTGGGGCCCAGGACGCCGATGCCGTGCGCCTCGTCCACATACGTACGCGCGCCGTAAGGCTTGGCCAGCTTCATGATGCCGCGCAGGTCGGCAATATCGCCTTCCATGCTGAACACACCTTCGCTGACGATGAAAATCTTTTCGTCGGGCGGGCAGTTCTCCAGGCACCGCTCGAAGTGCTCCATATCGTTGTGCCGGAACCGGACCGTGCGCGCCGGAGACCGCAACGCGCCTTCCACCAGGCTGGCGTGCAGGTTGTGGTCGCAGATCATCACGTCGCCCTTCTCGGTGAGCGCGCTGAGGGTCGCGTAGTTGGCCTGGAACCCGGTGCCAAACGTAATGGCGGCTTCTTTATGAACCAGCGCGGCGAGCTCGGCTTCCAGTTTGACGTGAAGATCCAGCGTGCCGTTGAGCAGGCGCGAACCGCTGCAACCACTGCCATACTTCTTGATGGCCTGCACGGCGGCTTCCTTCACCTTGGGATGGGTGATCAGGTCCAGGTAATCGTTGGACCCAAACATCAGTACTTTGCGTTGCCCCATGCGCACTTCGCCAGCCCCACAGCCTTCGCGGTCTCCAAAAACCTCGAAGTACATGTAGAGCCCGGCGGACTGCAAGTCACTCGGACGAGTGAAATTTCGGCATTTCTCGAAAATGTCGTTCGAGGCGGTGCCCTTTCTTTTGCCGGTGGTGTCGCTAGTCGATACGCGCATGGTCCTCAATTCCAATTATAGATTCGATATGTCTTGTAGCGCTTGGCTCCCATCACTTCTAGTGAGCGATTCATGAGCACGTTGTCTTCAAGAATCCAGGACATCTCGCAGTCGCCAAACCCCAGTTTCCGCGCGTTCTGGACCAACGTGGCATAGAAAGCCGCCGCCAGACCCGAAGCCCGGTACTCCTCGACGACCCCGAGAGCGAGGACTCGTACATTTTTGATCAAACGTTGATGATACAAGATTTTGAGCAACCCCGTCGGGAACAGGCTTCCGTTCGCCGGCTTGAGCGCCTGATTCACGTCGGGCAATGCCAGGGCAAAGCCTACCACCTTATCCCCCACTTCTCCAATCAGCACCAGATCTGGCTTGAGAATCATTTTCATCTCTTTGCCCATCAGGAAAAACTCTTCGCGCGTCATGGGGATGAAGCCCCAGTTGCGCTGCCACGCCGCTCCATAGACTTCCCAGATGCGCTCGACATCGTTTTGGAAGTCCTTCATATTGAGGGGACGAACACGCACGCCGGTGGTCTTTAGGACCTTTGCGGCGATGCGATCGATCTTCTTCATCTCGATGGTGTTGGCGTTGCTCAGGTAGGCGTAGAGATCCACTGCCTTGGACAGGCCCGCCTGTTCCATCAACTCCGGATAATACCGGGTGTTGTAAGGCATCATCACCATCGGGTCGGAATCGAATCCGTCCACCAGCATGCCGCACTCATAGTTGGTGGATGGGTTCACCGGGCCGCGCAGAAACGTCGCGCCCCTATCAAAAACCCATTGCCGGGCCCGCTGGAGCAGCGCGCACGCCACCTCTACATTGTCCACACTCTCGAAGAACCCAAAAAAGCCCGCGTTCTCGTTATGGGCGCGATTGTGGTTCCGGTCGATGATGGCGGCCACCCGGCCTACCACCTTGCCACCCTCCCGCGCCAGGAAGAACTCCGCATCCGCGTTGGCGTAGAAAGGATGCTTTTTGCGGTCCAACAGTTCTTTGACCGCGATGCGCAACTGTGGCACCCAGTGCGGATCGTTACGGTAGATCGTGAAAGGCAATTCCACGAACTCATGCAGCGCCTTCTTGTTGTCCACTGCCGATATTTCAATACCTACCAATCATAGCCCCTTTGGAGACAGTTTTTGGTAAAGCAAGGGCGCAGTCAAAATCAATACCGCTGCCGTCAGAATCCCGGCCAGCAGGTCAACAGTATAGTGGTATCGAAGATAAACTGTAGCAAAAATGATGCACGGAGTGTAGGCCAGATAGATCCGGAACCAGCGGTTCGAAATCATCCGGCTGCCCCACCACGCCAGGATGGTGAGTTCCGTGTGCCCGCTCGGAAAGCAATCATAATGAGCGGATTCCAGGCGGTCCAGGCCACTTTGCATGGCCTGAAAGAACCATAAACCCTGTAGCGGAAAGTGCTGCAAATGTTTGAGAAGAAAGCGCGGGCCGCGGGCCGGAACCAGGATATACCCTATGTAGGAGGTCAAAAAGCCGAGCGCGATTAAGAAAGCGTAATATTGAAAATCCCTGGTTCGCCCCTTGCGCCAGAGCACCCAGGCGACGTATAGTACCGCCGGTATAAAAAGAGTGTAGACCACTTGCAGGAACTCCGTCAGCAAGGGCGTGTGGACGCGCTCCAGCCAGACCGAGGGGTGCGCTCCCCAGATTCGGAAATCGAGATCGGCGAGCCATTGATCGGCATTGGAGCTGCGCACGGCCGGGATGAACAACGCCATCTCCTTGAAGCAGGCGCCAACGTAGGGCAGCGGATACCAGTTCCGGAAGATCCACGAGGTGGCGTTGGGCCGCTTCACCTGATAGACGATGGCCGCGCCGGCAATCACGTTGACGGCCAGCAGGGGGAGGGCGTCGGGCAGTTTGCTCCACCACCCCAGGATCACCACCACCGCGCCGGCAAAATAGGCGAGGATCACCTTATCGACCGCCCAGAAGCGCGGGCCGCTCTTCAACCGATCAGCCTTCAATACGTCAGCCAACCCGCCTCCTTGTACCAGGCCAGGGTTTGTTTCAAGCCCTGGTCCAGCGAAGTCGGCGCCACGAACCCGAGTTCGGCCGCGGCGCGAGCGGTATCGCAGGTCCATGCCATGCATTTTGCCTCGGCGATCTTTTCGCGCGAGACGATGCCCGGCTTGCCGCGCAAACGCGCCCAGAGTTCGGCGCAGGCTCCCACCGCATGGGCCACGGCGAACGGTACGGTCACGACGCGCGGCGTGCGCGCCATGATGCGCGCCGCGGTAGCCCCCAGTTGGCGCCAGGAGACTGGTTTGGCGTGCGCCAGGAAATAAGCCCTCCCGGCGGCGCGCGACGCCCTGGCGGCGGCCAGCAAGCCTTCCACCAGGTCCTTCACGTAAATCGCGCTGAACCAGCGCTCGCCGCCCGCAATTTCCAGCACCAGCCCCTTGGAGATCGATTTCAACAGCGGAAAGACATCGGTATCGCGCGGTCCGTAGACCACCGGCGGCCTGACGATCACCGCGTCCGGCGCCAGTTGGCGCACCACCCGCTCCGCCAGCAGCTTCGATTTCCCGTAGTGCGTCAACGGGTGCGGTTCGGCGTCCTCCGCCAGCGGCGCGCCGGGCGTCGCGGGGCCGATCGCGGCCAGGGAACTGACATGGACCAGCCGCATTCCCCGCCCTGCCATGGCGTGCGCCAGTTGCTCGGTAGCGCGTACGTTGCCGGTGTAGTAGTCCCGCGGGCGCAGTGCTTTGGTGACGCCTGCCAGGTGGATCACGGCATCGGCCCCGCGCAACGCCTCGGCCAGACCGGCGCCGCTCTCCAGGTCGCCGTAGACGGTCTCCACGCCCGCCGGCAGCTCGCGCGGGACACGGCTGCGGCGCACCAGAGCGCGCACATTCTCGCCCTTGGCCGCGAGCATTTCCAACAGGTGCGTACCGATGAAGCCGGTACCGCCAGTAACCAGGATCACTGCAACGTACTTCGGAAGGCGACCTCGCCGAAATAGCTCTCGGCGGTGGTGCCAGTATGTTGGGAGTTGATTTGGAGACGCAGACCCTTGACGCGCGGCGCAATCCTGCCATAGGCCCGTTCGTAATCGGCGGCAACGTTGCGGCTTTCCGCGATCCACTTATTCGTGTCGGCGGCGCCGGATTGGCAGACCACGGCAAAAATGCGTACCAGCGGGATATTACTGGCGTTTTGCATGGTTCCCTTGGGCGCGCTGCTGTCCCATATGTAGGTCAGGATCCGCTTATCGGAAAACGCCACCAGCACCTGGGCAGCCTGGTCGTCAGTGGAGGCTCGGCGGAAATCGCCCCCGCCCGGCAGTTGAGCCACCTTCCAGCGCCAGGTCAAAAAAGGCATCTGGGCTGGGTCCACATCCACCGAGTGCTCCAGCGCAAAGGAACTCCTAACGCTCTTCAGACGCAGGCAACTTCCGGTTTCCTGGCATACCGAGATGTCGGGACTGCCGTGGTTCATCCTGATCTGCCAGTCCCTGGGCAAGCGGCCCGAACCCCAATTTGCGGTGTCCAATACGATCAAAGCCAACTGGGAGGTATGTGCCTGGAATAGAAAAATAAGAAAGCTGCAAACCAGCAGATACTTTTTCAAGAGACCTCTCACGCGCGTTTGCGACCGTGCTATACACTACTATCGCATGAATGGCGTGGCTTTCGCCACTGTGGATCACTTCTCGCGCGCTTCAATCGCCTGCGCGGTGAGGGCCGCCTGCCGGGCCACCGATTCCGGCAGCCCCGGGACGGGCCGGGTGAACCGCCGCACGTCTTCCAGATCTTCGGCTTTCCCCACTACGTAGAGCGCTCGCAGCGCCTCCCAAGCGTGATTCTTGTCGGCGGAGAGTTCGGCCAGCGGGTCGCCGGGCGCCACGGCGTCGCCATCCTTGTGCTCCAGAGCGCGCACCTCCCCAGGGGCCGGCGACCGCACCTCTATCTCGCCAACGCGCGCCAGCAGGGTTCCAGGGTTCACGTAATCCCCTAGCTTCAACCGGTAGCGGACGGGTCCGGCCACGGGCGCGCGTACCGCATAAGGGCGTAGCATGGCCAGCAGTTCGTTGCGCGCCGCGCCGTCGCCAAAGCCCGCCAGCGAGAGGGCCGCGTTGCGCCGCACCATGGGCTCGGGATCATGAATCAGCCCGAGCAGAGCCTCATGAAACGGCGGATAGGCGCGGTCCTGGCCCATGATCCACGCCGCGGTCTGGCGGATTTCCAGATTCGGACTGGCCGTCTGCGCGATCACCCGCGGATACCAGCGCGCCACGTTTCGACCGTGAGAAATCCGCTCGCCCAATTGCACCAGCGCATGCTGTATATGCCGCGGCTTGGAGCCGTCCGCAAAGTAGGCGTCGAGGCCGGAATCGCCGAGCTTGCGCCCAAACCACGTGCCGTACCAGAACAGGAAGGGGAACAGCACCAGGGCGAGGGCAAACAGCGCGATCAATAAATACGCGCGGCGGCCGGGACGTTTGTGGGCTCGGGGAATTTCCGCTTGCATGCGAGACTCATCATACACCCGGCGGGCGGGGCTAATCGAGATCGAAGAGAGCGTCGAGGGGCACTACGATCTCGGGATCTTCGGTGCGAAGTTCGCTTACTTCAGTGATTCCACCCATGGTGCATCGCCAGGCCTTGCGGGTCCGCGGGTCGATGACCCAGACGTAGCGGACGCCGAAGTTGAGGTAGTCGGAGACGCGGTCCTGCATACCTGACAGGCGATCGTCTTTGGAAAGGATTTCGACGCAAATAAAAGGTGGCGTTTTGAAAATTTGTTCCGCCGGTTCGCCTAGAACCACGCAGACATCCGGCACACGAAAACGGGTGGGCGAAATCTGTACGCGCTGCTCAGGCACTACGCGAAGTCCCCACTCCTTACGCCTGGCATGAAAATAGGCAAATACCTCGCCTTGTAGGCGCGCGTGGTCGTAGTCTCCCAAATTGCGCTCCAAAACCACCCCGTCCACGTAGTCGCAATCCGGGCGGTAGCTAGTCGATAGATATTCGCGAACGCTTACCAAAGAACTGGTCGCCATAAAAGCAATGGCATCCGCGCCATGCGGATGCAGTCCCCCAATAACAGTGTACTCCGGCTACCCAAAAGGCGCGATAGGATCTCTTCGGATATGCATTCAAAGGGACGCGCAACGTCTCCCAGTAGCCTGAGGGTTCCGAGAGGATGTTCGCCGCACACCCGACTGCTCATCCGGACGTGGCTGCCTGTCTGGCGAGTCTGCCCATAGCCTATATACCGTGAGGGCCTTCTTGAGAATAGAAGTGTGGATGGAGGTCGCCTTCCGGAATGTATCGCAAGGCCTGGCGGAAGATCGCTTTGAGCGTCCCTTTATCGATCTCGTCATGAAGAGGGACCGTGAGAGACTGCCGGCTACCCGCCATAAGCTGCCGGCGGATTTTGACGTGGCTACCTTCCTGATCGACTTTTTCGAAACCGAACTTCACGAAGATTTTGAGAACGTCCTGCCCGGAGAGGGTCTTAAGCTTTGGCATGGACGAGCGGGTCGAGTTCGAAGGATGCGAGCACGGACGGATCTTCCGCCAGATCAAGCTCTGCAAGATCCTCGCCCTTAAGGTGAAGGCTGATCGCCTCTCTCAAGTTCTCGGTCAATTCATCGAGCGTCTTGGCCTGGGTCACGACAGGAAGATCCAAACACTCGGCGACGTACTGTTTCTCGCCTTTGAAAATGCGGGCCTGAATGATCTTCTTCATGGTCGGACTCTGGCCTAGCCTTCCTCAACGCTCCGTTCTTTATGGTAACGCATTGAAAAGGATGTGGATGTGACGTGCGGCTATTGAACGAGACGGATGATTTTGGGACGGGACTCCGGATCGCGCGGGCCATCCATCAGGGGTTCGCCGGCCTTGATCTTTTCGCCTTCCTGAACCTTTATATGGACGCCATCCGCACTCCCATACACCCCTTCGTTTTGTGGCAGAAACGTGTTAAGAGTTAAAAGGCTCTGAAAGACGACAAAAAAATGAAGCAAACGGTTTTCTTGCTCTGCTTGGTCCTGACTCGATACGTTCTTGCTCAGGAGCCCGTACAAACGGCCGTGTCTCCCGGACAGTCGGCTCTTACCAATGATGCGGTTGTAAAGATGGTCAAAGCCGGCATAGGCGAAGATGTGATCGTTAGCATGGTGAACACCCGACCGGCAAACTACGCTCTCACGCCCGAAACCCTCATCGAGTTGAAATTAGCTGGAGTGCCCGACAGAGTTGTTACTGCGATGGTGGCGAAGTGTTCTCCCCCTGAGGGGGCGAGCGGGCTGTTTGGTGGTAAGCCAAGTGGCGCAACTCCCCCGCCTGGGACTGTGTCTACTGGTGATCCAAACGATCCGATGGCGCCTCACGATTCCGGCATCTATCTGTACGGCAAGAATCATGCTCTGATTGTGCTGGAGGAAGCTGCCTATCAGGGCGCAAAGATGGGCAGCCTATGGGGTTCGGCCTTTACATACGGAATTAAGAAAATGAAGATGAAGGCGGTAATCCCACGCCAGCATGCCAACATCAGCGTGCCAGATGCGCAGATTGTGTTCTACTTCTATTTCGAGGACAAGGCTGCGGGGCTTGGTAAAGGCTTTTTCGGCGCTGGGACGGTCTCTAACCCAGATCAATTCGCGCTGGTGAAGCTCGAAGTCACCAAGTCCGGACGGGAACTAACCATCGGCGAATTTGGCGCGTTCGGTAGCTCCACCGGGGCGGATCGGAAATCAATGGTCAGCTTCAAGTCCGAGAGGCTGAAGACCGGCCTGTATAGAGTGATAACCGACAGCCCGATGAAGGCTGGCGAATACTGTTTCCTGGTCTCGCGATTCAATATGGGGGCGTTCGGAGCAGGTGCGGCGGGAGCCAACCAACTCTTCGATTTCGCGGTGACGCGTTAAGGCCGCCTGCGCGCCGTGCCTCGCATTTCTTACACCCGCGCATGCGTCCGGTTGATCGCCGACCTGCGCGGGTTTTTGAGCCCCTGCAGTCTGAGGAGTACCCCGCCGCATTTAGGTGAGTGGGGCGCCGGAAGCCAGCGGTGGCCTCGAAGACGCGGCTCCGTAGGCTCCTACGGGCTCCTACGGCCTTTCCTTGACAGCGGGCCACTTTCACAGCAAGTTGATCTTTAACGGCAAAACCATCATGGAACCTTCAAACGGAGTCCACGTATGAACGATGAAACGATATTTGATTATGCCAAGCGATGGAAGAAGCGCAAGAACGCTGGCGACACTCAGGTGGCAATCGCTAGAGATGAAGGAGTCTCCGAGTCTCAAGTCAGCCGGGTACTGAAGTTCGGAAAACTGCCAAGCGTTGAACACAACAGATGTCACAACATGTTCCATAACGGCGAGATAACTGAGGGGGCCATCCTGGATCTTGTCGATTCCGGCGACCCGGAGAAGCGCCGGATGGTATTGGAACTTGCAATTCAGCACTGCAAAATTCGAGACGCTGACGCTGAAAGCGACAAAAGGACCGGGAGAAAGGGAAGGAGTACCGATAATGGGAAAGTAACCGTCGATGAGATCAGGTCAGCCATTAAGGAACTTAAGGAACTTGGCGGCAAGAAAGCAAACAGGACGCTTCTTTGACAACCAAACGCTTTTTCGACCATTACCACCGAGAGATTCTCGGCTGGGCGTCAATGGTTGGCTCGCTGTTGGCCCTTACGGCTCCTACAATGCCACCGCCCAATCATGCGAGATAACGTAGAATACACGGAGGCCACGTCGAGTTTCCGAATAACGTACTGCGCCGACTCGCACGTGAATACATACATGGATCGGACTTCTTTGGGCATCCCGATAAGATGTGTGCCTTGTTAGTCGGTGTCAGATTGCAGTCGAACCCTCAGGGCGATCCTGAGAGACGTTGCACGCCACTTTGAATGTACCTCGGAAGAGATCCTGTCCCGCCTGTCGGGGTCAGGATGAAGAGATCACGCGGCTCATTTCCAGGAGACCACGCGCGTGCTCACCGAGGCCGCTTTTTGTGGCGAGGGAATACGGTCGGATGTTGCGGGTCAACCGCGTTGTCAGCCGAATGTGGCTGCCTGTCTGGCGAGTCTCCTCATAACCCAATACTGCGAGGGCCATCTTGAGATCGGCGCCTGACCATTGCCGCGGTACCCTCATACCGCGATCAGTTCTTCACGAACGAAATGGAGACGGATGATTTTGGGACGGGACTCCTCTTCGAAATGACAGATCACCGCGTCGCGAACCATCTCGTTCAGTTCTTCCAGCGTGTCGGCTACTGTAAAGACCGCCGGGCCCAGCGCTTCCGCGGCGTAGCCCCCCTCGGGCGGCTCGCTCACGATGAAGATGATTTCGTTCACGTTCGACCTCCCAAAATAGAGACCGCCGGCGAACCAAGACTGGTCCACCGGCGGTTCGATTGCCTCGCGCTTACTCGGCCAGCGTGCCTTCGCCGGTATCTTCCGGGAGGCCGCCGGTGTATAGCGGCCGCGTCTCCTCGTCGTACCCGGGGATGGCGTCCAGCGGCACCTCGGTCGGCGTCTCTTCCACCACATCCTCGCCCGCGATCTTGACCTGGCGGTAATACTCCATGCCGGTTCCGGCCGGAACCAGGCGGCCCATGAGCACGTTCTCCTTCAGACCGCGCAGGTAGTCCACCTTGCCGTTAATGGCGGCCTCGGTGAGCACGCGCGTGGTCTCCTGGAAGCTGGCCGCGGAGATGAACGAATCCGTCGAAAGCGACGCCTTCGTGATGCCAAGCAGCATGGCCTTGCCCTGCGCCGGACGCCCGCCCGCCTCCAGCACCTTGCTGTTTTCGGTGCGGAATTTGAACTTATCAACGATCTCTTCGGGCAGGAACTCGGTGTCGCCGATGTCCTCCACCTTTACCCATCGCATCATCTGGCGGCTGATGGTTTCCAGATGCTTGTCGTTGATGTTGACGCCCTGTAGCCGGTAGACTTCCTGAATCTCGTTGACCAGGTACTTCTGCAGTTCCTTTTCACCGAGTACGGCTAGAATGTCGTGCGGATCGCGCGGGCCATCCATCAGGGGTTCGCCGGCCTTGATTTTCTCGCCTTCCTGAACCTTGATATGGACGCCGCGGGGCAGTGAGTATTCGCGCTTCTCTCCGTCTTCGCCTTCCACGTAGATCTTGCGCTGGCCCTTGCTGACTTCGCCGTATTTGACCGTGCCGTTGATCTCCGCCATGATGGCCGTCTCGCGCGGCTTGCGCGCTTCGAACAACTCCACCACGCGCGGCAAACCGCCGGTGATGTCCTTGGTCTTGGTGGTTTCGCGCGGGATCTTGGCCAGCACATCGCCGGCGTGGACTTCCTCGCTGTCGCGAACCATCAAGTGGGCCTTGGTGGGCATGAGGTACTTCTTGGCCTCCGAACGCGAGCCGCCGGCGCCTTCGGGCCGAACCACGATCTGCGGCTGCCGCTTCTCGTCGCTGGAATCCGTCACCACGAGTTGGCTCATGCCGGTGACCTCGTCCAACTCCTCCTGCATGGTGAGGCCGTCCACCAGATCCTTGAAGTGGATGGTGCCGCTGACTTCGGTCAGGATGGAGAACGTGTAGGGATCCCACTCGAGGAGGGTCTGGTTGTTCTTAACCGGAGCGCTGTCTTCCACCAGCACGCGAGCTCCGTAATTGACCTCATAGCGTTCTTTTTCGCGGCCCTTATCGTCCACCACCACGATTTTGCCGTTGCGGTTCATGGCGATCATTTCGCCGGTCTTGCTACGCACCGTCTGGATGCCGATGTAGCGCACAAAACCGTCGCTCTTGGCGTCCTGCTTCGACTGTTCGTTGATACGGCTGGCCGTACCGCCGATGTGGAAGGTACGCATGGTCAACTGGGTGCCGGGTTCGCCGATGGACTGCGCCGCGATCACGCCGACCGCTTCGCCGCGCTCCACCAGGCGTCCGGTGGCCAGGTTGCGCCCGTAGCACGCCACGCAAACGCCGCGTTTGGATTCGCAGGTCAGCACGGAGCGGATCTTGACGCGCTCGATGCCGGCCGCCTGAATGGCCGCCGCCAGATCTTCGGTAATTTCCTGGTTGATCTTGACGATGACGTTGCCTTCATAATCGCGCTGGTCTTCGAGCGCCACGCGGCCCACGATGCGGTCTCGCAAAGCTTCGATGGTTTCGCCGGATTCGATGATCGGCTCCACGTAAATGCCTTCGGTAGTGCCGCAGTCGTTTTCGCTGATGATCACGTCCTGTGCCACGTCCACCAGGCGGCGCGTGAGGTAGCCGGAATCGGCCGTCTTCAACGCGGTATCCGCCAGACCCTTGCGGGCGCCGTGCGTGGAGATGAAGTACTGCAGCACGTTGAGGCCTTCGCGGAAGTTGGCCGTGATGGGGGTCTCGATGATCTCGCCCGAAGGCTTGGCCATGAGTCCGCGCATACCGGAAAGCTGGCGGATCTGCTGTTTGGAACCGCGCGCGCCGGAATCGGCCATGATGTAAATCGGGTTGAGGTAACGGCCGGTGCGGTCGTCCTCTTCCATGGCGGACATCATCTCATCGGAAACCTTTTCGGTAACCTTGCTCCAGATTTCGATGATCTTGTTGTAGCGTTCGCCGTGCGTGATGGCGCCGTCCTGATACTGGCTTTCCACCACCACCACTTCCTTTTCGGCGGCGCGAACCAGCCCAGCCTTCTCGCTGGGGACCACCATGTCGTCGATGCCGATCGAGATGCCGGCTCGCGTTGCGTACAGGAAGCCAAGCGCCTTGATCTCGTCCAGCATGTGGACGGTGACATGCAGCCCGAACTTGAGGTAGCAATACTGCACCAGTTGCGCCAGACCCTTCTTCTTCAGAAGGCCGTTGATGAAGGGCATGTCCTCGGGCAGGTTGTCGTTCAGTATCACGCGCCCGACGGTGGTTTCCATGTACTGCTTGACGAACTCGATGGGTTCGGTGTGGATGATGTTCTGCGTGTCGAAGGCGTGCACCAGGTCAATGACCCTGCCGGTGTAGCGCAGCTTGATCGGGGTGAGGGTTTCCACTTCGCCCATTTCGAGGGCGATCAGCACGTCGTCGGTGGACGCAAAGGTGCGCCCTTCGCCCTTGGCTTTGGGACGCGATTTGGTCAGGTAATAGCAACCCAGCACCATGTCCTGCGTCGGGATGGTGATTGGGGCGCCGTGCGCCGGCGACAGAATGTTGTTCGAAGAGAGCATCAGGGTGGATGCTTCGATCTGCGCTTCCGGCGACAGCGGAATGTGGACAGCCATCTGGTCGCCGTCGAAATCCGCGTTGAACGCGGTGCACACCAGCGGGTGGATCTTGATCGCCTTGCCTTCCACCAGCACCGGTTCGAACGCCTGTATGCCAAGACGGTGCAGGGTGGGCGCGCGATTCAGCAGAATCGGATGGTCCTTGATGACCTCTTCCAGAATGTCCCACACCACCGGATCCTGCTGCTCCACCAACTCCTTGGCCTGCTTGATGGTGGTGCAGTGCCCGCGCTGCTCCAGGCGGTGATAAATGAACGGCTTGAACAGCTCCAGCGCCATCTTCTTGGGAAGACCGCACTGATGGAGCTTCAACTCCGGACCCACCACGATCACCGAACGGCCCGAGTAGTCGACGCGCTTGCCGAGCAGGTTCTGGCGGAAACGGCCCTGCTTGCCCTTCAGCGTATCGGAGAGCGATTTCAGGGGGCGGTTGTTGGCGCCGCGCAGTACGCGGCCGCGGCGGCCGTTGTCGAACAGCGCGTCCACGGCTTCCTGCAGCATGCGCTTTTCGTTGCGTACGATGACATCCGGCGCGTGCAGCTCGATCAGTTTCTTCAACCGGTTGTTGCGGTTGATCACGCGGCGGTACAGGTCGTTCAAGTCGGAGGTGGCAAAACGGCCGCCATCCAATGGCACCAGCGGACGCAGTTCCGGCGGGATCACCGGGATCACGTCCAAAATCATCCACTCCGGCTTGTTGCCGCTCTTGCGGAAGCTTTCCACTACGCGCAGGCGCTTGGCATGCTTGAGCTTCTTCTGCTGGCTCTGCTCCGTCTTCATCTTCTCGCGAATTTCTTCGCTGAGCGATTCCACGTCGATCTTCTTGAGCAGTTCCTTGATGCCCTCGGCGCCCATCATGGCGATGAACTTGCCGGGAAATTCCTGGTCCACTTGCCGTTTGCGCTCGTCGGTGATCACTTCACCGCTGCTCAACCCGGTGTCTTCGGCCGCCTCCACGATCACGTAAGCCTCGAAGTAGAGCACGCGCTCCAGTTCGCGCAGGGTGATGTCCAGCAGGTGGCCGATACGGCTGGGCAACCCCTTGAAGAACCACACGTGCGAACACGGGCTGGCCAACTCGATGTGTCCCAGGCGTTCCCGGCGGACGCGCGCCAGCGTAACTTCCACGCCGCACTTGTCGCAGATCACGCCGCGGTGTTTCATGCGCTTATATTTGCCGCACAAACATTCCCAATCCTGGGTGGGGCCGAAGATGCGCGCGCAGAATAGCCCGTCGCGCTCCGGCTTGAAGGTCCGGTAGTTGATGGTCTCCGGCTTGGTGACTTCTCCATGGCTCCAGCTCCGGATTTTTTCCGGAGATGCCAGAGAAATGCGGATCGAATCGAAATCCGCGATCAAATTCGCTCGGTCGTACGGAGAGGATCTCAAAATTGCCTCCAGTTCCTAATCAAACCAAAAACTTATTGGGCCGCCGATGAACGCCGATGAACGCGGATAAAACAGAAGCACTTTTGCTTATCCGCGTTCATCTGCGTTCATCGGCGGCCATAACGTTTTCCTTAATCCGCCGCCAGCGCCGTATCCGGCACTTCGCGCGGCTTCTTCATCAACTCGACGTCGAGACACAGCGATTGCAACTCGCGAATCAGTACGTTGAACGATTCCGGGACGCCCGGCTCGATGGCGGCCTCGCCCTTCACGATGGCCTCGTAAATCTTGGCGCGGCCATATACGTCGTCGCTCTTCGCGGTCAGCAGTTCCTGCAAAATGTAAGCCGCGCCATAGGCTTCCAGCGCCCAGACTTCCATTTCGCCGAAACGCTGTCCGCCGAACTGCGCCTTACCGCCCAGCGGCTGCTGGGTGATCAGCGAATACGGTCCGATGGAGCGCGCGTGGATCTTGTCGTCCACCAGATGGGAGAGCTTCAACATGTAGATGTAGCCCACCGTCACCGGCTGTTCGAATTGGGTACCCGTCATGCCGTCGAACAGCGGGGTCTTGCCCGACGTCGGCTTGCCCGCTTCCGTCAGCGCCTTTTTGATTTCGCGCTCGGTAGCGCCGTCGAAGACGGGAGTGGCATAATGCAAACCCAGCGCTTGCGCCGCCCACCCGAGGTGGGTCTCCAGAATCTGACCGACGTTCATACGGCTGGGAACGCCCAGCGGATTGAGCACGATTTCCACCGGTGTTCCATCCGGGAGGTACGGCATGTCCTCCTCGGGCAGAATCCGCGCGATGACACCCTTGTTTCCGTGGCGGCCGGCCATTTTGTCGCCCACGCTGAGCTTGCGCTTCATGGCGATATAGACCTTTACCAGCTTGATTACGCCGGGAGGCAGCTCGTCGCCCTTGCGAAGCTTGGCGATCTTTTCATCGGTGATCTTCTCCAGCACCGCGATCTGGCGCGACGTCATCTCTTCGATTTCGTCGATCTGTTCGTTAAGCCGCGGATCCTTGCTGGCCAGGCGCATGCGCTTCAAATCGCGCGACTTCATCTTCTCGATGAGATCGCGCGTCAGCTCCGTGTCCTTGCTGAGCAGGCGCTTGTTGGTCTTCTCGTCGTGCAGGTCGGCCAGCAACTTCTTGCCTTCCAGCAGAATGCCCAGGCGTTTGGCGCGCTCGTCCGTCAGGATGCGGATTTCGTCCTGCAAATTGCGCTGCAAACGCTGGATTTGGGTTTCCTCGATCAGCTTCGACCGCTCGTCCTTCTCCTGCCCCTTGCGGGAGAAGATCTTGCAATCGACGATGGTGCCCTCGATGCCCGGCGGGCAGTAGAGCGATGCGTCCTTCACATCGCCGGCCTTTTCGCCGAAAATCGCGCGCAGCAGCTTCTCTTCGGGCGTCAACTGGGTCTCGCCCTTGGGCGTCACCTTGCCCACCAGAATGTCGCCCGGCTTGACCGTAGCGCCGATGCGGATGATGCCGCTTTCGTCCAGGTTGCGCAGGAAACTGTCGGCGATGTTGGGAATGTCGCGGGTGATTTCCTCCGGTCCCAGCTTGGTGTCGCGCGCTTCGATTTCGAATTCCTCGATATGGATGGAGGTGTAGTAATCTTCCTTGACCAGCTTCTCAGAGACCAGGATGGCGTCTTCGAAGTTGTAGCCGCGCCAGGGCATGAAGGCCACCAGCACGTTGCGTCCCAGGGCCAGTTCGCCCATGTCGGTACACGGACCATCTGCCAGCACCGCACCCTTCGGCACGCGCTGCCCCACGCGCACAATCGGCTTCTGATTGATACACGTGTTCTGGTTGCTCCGCTTGAACTTGGTGAGCTGGTAGATATCGGCGCCCACCTCACGGGAAAGCTGGCCTTCATGGGCCGTGCCTTCCACGCGAACGATGATACGTTCGCTATCCACCGAATCCACGATGCCGGGGCGCTTGTTGAGCACCACGGCGCCGGAATCGCGCGCCGTGACGGCCTCCATGCCGGTGCCCACATAAGGGGCGTCGGCGCGCAGCAGCGGCACGGCCTGGCGTTGCATGTTGGAACCCATCAACGCGCGGTTGGCGTCGTCGTTTTCCAGGAACGGGATCAGGCTGGCGGCCACCGACACGAGTTGCTTGGGGCTGACGTCGATGTATTCGATTTCGTCCCGGCCCTTGAGCACGAAGTTACCCGCCTGCCGGGCATTCGACAGATCGGGAACGATGCGGCCCTTCTCGTCCAGTTCCACGTTGGCCTGGGCGATGGTCCACTTGTCCTCTTCCCAAGCCGAGAGGTACTCGCAGTGGGCTTCGAATTCCACCGGCTGCTTCTTGGCGCCCAGCTTGCGGTTGGCGTCGTCCACTTCGGAGCGGCGCAGAATATCGCCCACCTTGTAATCGGAATCGCCCGGATTCAGGACCTGGACTTCGTCCACCACGGCGCCCTTGATCACCTTGCGGTAGGGACTCTCGATGAACCCGTATTCATTGATGCGCGCAAAGCACGACAACGACGAAATCAGGCCGATGTTCGGACCTTCCGGCGTCTCGATGGGGCAGATGCGGCCGTAGTGCGTGGGATGTACGTCGCGGACTTCGAATCCGGCGCGTTCCCGGCTCAATCCGCCGGGTCCGAGGGCCGAAAGACGGCGCTTGTGCGTGATCTCGCTCAGCGGGTTGGTCTGATCCATGAACTGCGAAAGCTGGCTCGAACCGAAGAATTCGCGGATGGCCGCCATCACTGGCTTGGCGTTCACCAGGTC